>NZ_JAYVFH010000267.1:0-12385 GCF_043773265.1 Flavobacterium sp.
GAACAGAAGCTCAAAAATGGGTAGATAAAATAAATTTTGCATACCATGAATTTCAAAAATTCATAAAAGATAAACCATCTCAAAAAGTGGTTTATTTCATTTGGGCAAATCCATACATGGTTGCAGGAAAAGATACTTTTATTAATGAAATGTTGAAATTAAATAAATTTGAAAATATTTATAGCAACCTAGAAGAACGTTATCCAGAAATTATAATTCAAAAAATGCGAATTCAAGGCGATCCAGATTTGGTTTTGCTTTCTTCAGAACCTTTTCCTTTTTCAGACGAACATGCCTTTGAACTTGGCCGATTTACGCATCATGCAAAAACTGTTTTTGTAAATGGCGAAATGTTTTCTTGGTATGGAACACGAATTGTAAAAGCGTTCGATTACTTCAAAAAAATACATTCTAAAATTGAATAAAAAAATGCCTCCTAAAAGCTTAAAACTTTTGGAGGCATTTTAAATTTTTGGTATTTTTCTGAAAAATAGTTTATTATAGTGCTGGTTGTAAAACTCTTGCAACACCATGAATAATTCCGTTAGTACATTGAATATCTGCAGCAAAAATACTTGAACTAAAATTTGCTTGATCTTTTACTTTTTTTCCACCAACTAAATCAATAGTTACATTTTGCACTGGTATAGTACTCATTGGTACAATCATATCTTGAGTTAATGTTGAGCTTTCAACATTTCCGCCAGTAACATGATATAAAAGAACAGTTGAAAATTGAGAAGCTGTTGCTCCAACTGCAAAACCTGTTCCAGTAGTTGCATTTTCAAAAGAAGTATTTGTTGGTGCAAACACAGTCAATGGAGTTACATTAGTTGTTAATGCAGTTGCAATAGCAGTTTGATCTCCAAAAGTTCCAGAAGTACTTTTTACTATAGATTCTAGTGTGTCAAAAGCAGGATTTGCAGAAACATGAGTAACAATAGAAGGCAATCCAATAACTTGGTCAACAATATTCATAAATCCATTTGTAGCATAAATATTAGCATTAGTTACTTTTGCACCACCATTAAGTTTTACAATTCCGCCAGTAATATTTACATACATACTTAATGTGTTTGTTGAAGATGCTGCACCTTTAGCCAAAGTTTTTACATATCCACTAGCTGGTAATTCTATAGTTTTTTTAACTTGACCTATAACATGGTTTAATAATAATTCTTTCAATGCAGCAACTGGTACATCATCAATAGAAACATAACTATTTGCACTTAAGTAAGTGTTAAAAGCAGTATCTGTTGGAGCAAACATAGTATAAGTTCCTTCGCTATCTAATGTATTTACTAAATCTGTTCTTTCTAATGCAGCAGCAAGAATTGTTAAATTTGGATTTGTTTGTGCAATTTGACTAATAGAATCATCATTAGAATTTAAAGTTTTATCAATATCACTACATGAAAAAGTAAAAATTGTAAAAATTGCAATTAAACCTAAAAATTTTAAACCGTTTGTTCTCATAATAATTTCTTTTTTTATTGTTTTAGCAAATATTGTTTAATTTTTTAAAAGTTCTTTTTAAAATATTTATATTTAATATTTAATATAACATTTTTTATTTATGCAAAAGAAAGAATAATTTTTATATTCTCACTAAAAAATCGATGAAAGGAATAAAATGGCATATCAAAGTCAAATAATGCTTAAATATTTTGAAAATTAATGTGTGTTATTTTAAAATAAATAACTTTGGAACTATTTTTGCAATACTAAAAATATACTATTATAGTTATACTATTTAAATATAAATTATGAAATATTTACTTTTTGTTATTATCACTTTCTTTTCAGCACAAGCTCAAGAGTTTAACAAATTAGACGATAAAGGATTAAAAAATGGCATTTGGAAAGGAGTTTATCCTGATTCTAATCGACCAAGATTTGAAGGAACTTTTGAACATGGTAAAGAAATTGGTTTGTTTAAGTTTTTCGACGATACCAAAGCCGTAACTATAATTGCTACAAGAGAATTTAATGCAAAAGATAATTCTTGTTACACTATTTTTTACAATCAAAAAGGTTTAAAAGTAAGCGAAGGAAAACTAATTGGAAAACTCTATGAAGGTGAATGGAAGTACTATCATTTCGATTCTCCAGATATTATGACAACCGAACTATACAGTAACGGAAAATTAAATGGTGTTAGAAAAGTCTATTATAAAAGTAAACTTATTGCCGAAGAAACAGCTTATAAAAACGGAAATAAAGAAGGAGTTTATAAAAAATATGCCGAAAATGGAATCGTTCTTGAAGAAATAAATTATAAAAACAATGTCTTTGAAGGTTTGTCAACTTTTAAAAATTCTGAAAATGTAATTGTTTCTAAAGGAATATATAAAAAAGGCAAAAAAGAAGGAACTTGGGAATTTAATAATAACGGAAAAATCACCAAAGAAAATATGAGTAAGCCAAATCAAAGAAAATTTGTAAAAAAACCAATCACAAGAGAATAATAAATTCTATAAGTTAAATTTACTTAAGTATATGTTTTTACAATTTAAAGCATATACTTTTTTTTTTTTATTTCCGTAAATTTGCATTTCTAAATAAATAAATTTTATAATGAAACGAGTTGTTGTTGGACTTTCTGGCGGTGTTGATTCTAGTGTTGCAGCTTATCTTTTAAAAGAACAAGGTTACGATGTAATTGGACTTTTTATGAAAAATTGGCACGACGATTCTGTAACAATTTCTAACGAATGTCCATGGCTTGAAGATAGTAACGATGCACTTCTTGTTGCAGAAAAACTTGGAATTCCTTTTCAAACTGTCGATTTAAGTGAACAATACAAAGAGAAAATCGTTGATTATATGTTTAATGAATATAAAAACGGACGAACTCCTAATCCAGATGTTCTTTGTAATCGCGAAATAAAATTTGATGTTTTCATGAAAATTGCTCTGTCGCTTGGAGCAGATTATGTTGCAACTGGTCATTATTGCAGAAAATCTAAAGTCGAGGTTAATAACAAAACAGTATATCAACTACTTGCAGGAAAAGATGATAACAAAGATCAATCTTATTTTTTATGTCAGTTATCGCAAGAGCAATTAGCAAAATCTTTATTTCCAATTGGCGAATTAACCAAACCCGAAGTTAGAGAAATTGCAATGCAACTAGATTTGGTTACAGCAGAAAAAAAAGATTCTCAAGGTCTGTGTTTTATAGGAAAAGTTCGTTTACCAGAATTCTTGCAACAACAATTACAACCCAAAGAAGGTTTGATATATGAAATTCCTGTTGATTGTGAAATTTATCATCAACCAAAACCAACTTTCAACTCTCTTGAAGAAGAATTAATATTCGAGTCAACTTCAATTGAATATAATCCTTCAATGGGAAATGTTGTTGGTAAACATCAAGGCGCACATTATTTTACAATAGGACAACGAAAAGGATTAAATGTTGGAGGAACTAAAGAAGCACTTTTTATTATTTCTACAAATGTTAATACTAATGCAATTTATACTGGTCAAGGTCATAATCATCCTGGATTGTATAAAAAAGCATTAAGAGTTCAACCATCAGAAATTCATTGGATTAGAGAAGATTTAAAACTTCATAATGGCGAATCTATGCAAGTTATGGCTAGAATTCGTTACCGTCAAGAATTGCAAAAAGCCACTTTATATCAATTTGATTCAGGTCTTTATGTATCCTTTCAATCTCCTCAATCTGCAATAACTCAAGGACAATTCGTTGCTTGGAATATTGGTGACGAATTGGTTGGTTCAGGAGTAATTTCATAAATCTAGTTTCCAATTGTTTTTTTTGTAATTTTGGTACATCCAAATTTATTATTCATGAAAAAATATATTTATTTTTCACTATTATTTATATCAGTTACATCTTTTTCTCAACAAGAAGATGCTTGGGTTTATTTTAATGATAAACCAAATGCAACAACTTTTCTAAACGAACCATTAACTATGCTAACCCAACGTTCATTAGATAGAAGAACTGCACAAGGAATTAGTTTATCAGAAAATGATGTTCCTGTTCATCAACCTTATATTGACCAAGTCACTTCGGCAACAGGAATCATTGTAAAAGCTAAGTCTAAATGGTTAAATTGTCTTCACATTCGTGGTTCATTAACTGATATTAATGCTTTAACAAGTTTGTCATTTGTAAATCATATAAATTTTGCTAATGATGCTCTAAATACTTCTGGCGGAAAAATATCAAAAACGAAATCAATTTATAGTTTTAATCCAATAAATAAACAATTAGATGTTAATGTAACTTTTGCTTACGGAAACTCTGCCAATCAGATACAAATGTTAAACGGTCATTTATTACATGAACAAAACTTTACTGGAGCAGGAAAAATTATTGCAGTAATTGATTCAGGTTTTATAAATGTAAATACAACACAACCTTTTGAAAGATTATTCACAAACGGATTAATTTTAGGTGGTTACAATTATGTAAATCAAAGTACTGATGTTTATTCACTTCATAATCATGGAACTTTAGTTCTATCTTGCATGGGAGGATTTGTAGATGGACAATTAGTAGGAACAGCTCCAGATGCACAATATTATTTATATGTTACAGAAGATGTTACCTCTGAAAATCCAGTAGAAGAAAGTTTTTGGGTAGAAGCAGCCGAAGAAGCAGACAGAGTAGGTGTAGATGTAATTACTTCTTCATTAGGATATTTTGGATATGACAATGCAAGTTATAGTCATACTTATAGTGACATGACAGGAAATTCTAATTTTGCTTCGCAAGGTGCAAATATTGCTTTTAGCAAAGGAATGGTTGTAGTAGCAAGCGCAGGAAATGCTGGTACTACAGCAGAACCTCATGTTGGTGTTCCAGCCGAAGCAACTAATGTTTTAGCAATTGGTGCAGTTCAAGCCAATGAAAATTATGCAGTTTTTAGTTCAATAGGACCAAGCTTTGATGGTAGAATAAAACCAGATATAATGGCACAAGGTCAATCAGTTTCAGTTGCAAATACCTCTGGAAATATTCAAATGGGAAGCGGAACATCATTTTCTGGACCAATTATGGCTGGAATGATTGCTAGTTTTTGGCAAGCAGTTCCAACATTTACCAATCAGCAAGTTGTATATTTTATAAAACAATCTGCCGATATGTTTTCTACTCCAAATGCTCAGTTTGGCTATGGAATTCCCGATTTTCAATTGGCTTTAAATAATGCTTTACTTTCTGTAATCCAAAATAACAAAAATGAATTTATTGTTTATCCTAATCCTGTTAATAGAGAGTTTTCAATTCGTTTTTCAAATGATTTTTCAGAAATAAATTTGACATTATACAATAATTTAGGTCAATTAATTTTAGAAAAAAAAGCAATAAATTCTGATGAAAAAATTAATCTTGATACTTTAAATTCTGGAATTTATTTTTATAAAATTGCTTCTGCAAATGCTACTCAGAGTGGAAAGATAATTAAGAATTAAGTTTTAAATATTATTTTAATCTTATTAATATATAAAACTCTTTTAAAAAAAAACTCTTTAAAAAATTGCATAATGTTAACTTTTAAGATAACTTTGTAAAATGAGTAGAATAATAATTTTTCACGAAAATTACTTTATAGAATTTTATAAAAATCAAAATGAAAAAGTAAAAGAAAAAATACAGTATGTTTTAGAACTCATAAAACAAGTTGAAAAAGTTCCTGAAAAAATTTTAAAACATATAACAGGAACAGATGGACTTTATGAAATTAGAATAGAATATCAGTCTAATATTTATAGAATATTTTGCTGTTTTGATAAAGGAAAATTGGTAGTTCTTTTTAATGGATTTCAAAAAAAGTCGCAGAAAACTCCCAATAATGAAATAGAAAAAGCACTTAAATTAAAAGAAGAATATATTATCTCAAAAAAATAACACCATGAAAAAATACAACAATATAACTACTTTTGATCAACTTATAGAATTTGAACATGGTAAAATTGGAACTGAAAGTAGAAATAAATATGATGAAAATTCTCAAATGTTTATCATTAGTGAAATGTTAAAGACTTCTAGAAAAGAAGCTAAAATTACCCAAGAACAATTGGCTGAAAGAACTGGAACTAAAAAAAGTTATATTTCGCGAATTGAAAATGGTAAAGGAAACATTCAACTTTCTACATTAATCAGACTTTTTGAGATTGGTTTAAATAAAAGAATTGGATTAACATTTTTGTAATTATTATTAATATTTAGATATATTAATTTACTCATTTATGAATAAAATCACAAAACTCTTCAACTTAAAATACCCAATTATTCAAGGCGGAATGATTTGGAACAGTGGATATAAACTAGCAAGTGCAGTTAGTAATTCTGGAGGTTTAGGTTTAATTGGTGCAGGTTCAATGTATCCAGAAGTTTTAAGAGAGCACATTCAAAAATGTAAAAAAGCTACCAACAAACCTTTTGGAGTAAATGTTCCAATGTTGTATCCAAATATTGAAGAAATTATCCAAATTATAATTGAAGAAGGAGTAAAAATTGTATTTACTTCTGCAGGAAATCCTAAAACTTGGACCAGTCATTTAAAACAAAACGGAATAACAGTTGTTCATGTAGTAAGCAGTTCTAAATTTGCTTTAAAAGCACAAGAAGCTGGAGTTGACGCAGTTGTAGCCGAAGGTTTTGAAGCTGGCGGACACAACGGAAGAGAAGAAACTACAACGCTAACTTTAATTCCAATGGTAAAAGAAAAAATAGCTATTCCATTAATTGCTGCTGGCGGAATTGCAACTGGTCGTGGAATGTTGGCTGCAATGATTCTTGGCGCAGATGGAGTTCAAATGGGAAGTCGTTTTGCAGCATCTACAGAAAGTTCCTCACATGATAATTTTAAGAAAACTATAGTTGATTTAGAAGAAGGAGAAACACAACTTACTTTAAAAGAATTAGCGCCTGTTCGGTTAATTAAAAATAAATTCTACAATGATATACAAAAATTGTATTCTAATTGTCCAACCAAAGAAGATTTAGAAAATTTGTTAGGAAAACGAAGAGCAAAACGCGGAATGTTTGAAGGAGATTTAATTGAAGGCGAACTCGAAATTGGTCAAATTGCCGGATTAATTCACGAAATTTTGCCTGTAGCAACCATTTTTGATAATGTTATATCTGAGTTTGAATTAGCTCAGAAACAAGTTTATGGTTTTCAGTTTTAATTATGTATTCTTAAAATTTATTTATGAAAAAGATTTTTTTTCTCCTTTTATTAGCATCAATAAGTTATGCACAACAACGACCTAAATTAGTAGTAGGAATTGTTGTAGACCAAATGAAAATGGATTATTTATATCGTTTTAATGACGATTTTTCTGCAAATGGTTTTAAACGTTTGATGAAAAATGGTTATACTTTTCATAATATGCACTATAATTATTTGCCAACTTATACTGCTCCAGGTCATGCAGCAATTTTTACTGGAACAACACCAGCTGTAAACGGAATTGTAGGCAACGAATGGTTCAGTAGAAAACTAGGAAAAGATATTTATTGTACAGAAGATTCTTCAGTAAAAACTATTGGAGATGGTACCAAAGCTGAAGGCGAAATGTCTCCAAAAAACCTATTAAGCACAACTATTACAGACGAATTAAGATTGGCAACTAATTTTAAAGGAAAGGTTATCGGAATGAGTTTGAAAGATAGAGGCGCAATTCTTCCAGCAGGACATTTTGCTAATTGGGCATTTTGGTACAGCAAAACTGGAGCTTTTATTTCGAGTACTTTTTATGGAGAAAATTTGCCAACTTGGGTAACCGAATTTAATACCGAAAAACATTATTTGCCATATATAAATAAAGGTTGGAATTTATATAAACCAATTGCAACTTATAATGAGAGTTTAATTGATGACAATGTTTATGAAGGAAAATTAAATGGAGCGAAGGCAGTTTTTCCATACAATCTAAAAGAAATGTTTGAAAAAAGTGATGCAGGAATTATTCGTGCAACACCATTTGGAAATGATTTATTAGCTGAATTTGCGATGAAAGCCATTGAAAAAGAACAATTAGGAAAAGATGAAATTACCGATTTTTTAACTGTAAGTTTTTCATCTACAGATTATGTTGGACACATTCTTGGACCACGTTCTATAGAATTACAAGATACTTATTTGCGCTTAGATCAAACTATTGCAACGTTTTTAGCATATCTAGATAAAACAGTTGGAAAAGATAATTACTTATTATTTTTAACTGCAGATCATGCTGGAGCTGAAAATGCAAAATATTTAAAAGACAACAAATATAATGTGACCAATGTAGAGCCGAAAGAAATTGTAAAAGGATTGAAAAAATTTTCAAATGAAGCTTTTGGTGATGATTTAATATTAGATTATTCTAATTTCAATCTTTTTTTTAATAAAGAAATTATCAAAACTAAAGCTTTAGATTTAGTCAAAGTAAAACAAGCTTTTAAAGAGTATTTGTTAACTCAAGAACAAGTGAAAACTATTTACTCAGAAGAAGATATTTTGGCAAATTCTGGAAGTGATATTTATTTAGATTTCATTGCTAAAGGTTATGATGCTTCACAAAATGGCGATTTGGTTGTGCTTGATAAACCAGGATTTATAGAATATGGCGCAACAGGAACATCTCACGGAACGGTTTATAGTTATGATACTCACGTACCATTATTGTTTTACGGTTGGAAAATCCCAAAAGGCGAAACAAGCAACAAAAAATACATTACAACTATAGCGCCAACTATTGCTCAAAAAATTAAAGTTGCTTTTCCAAACGGTAGTGACTGTGAGGTTTTGACTGAAGTTTTGGGTAAGTAACCAAAATTTTAGTTTTAATAATGAAACTTTTTAATTGTCATAAAATCATTTCCATAATTGGCATAAACCTATCTTTTATTGAGGTTTCAAACGAGCCAGTTTTTTTAAATCCCATTTTTTGATAAAACTTTTCGGCGTATGGTTCTGAATCAAGAACTATTTTTTTGAATTTGCTTTTTTGAATTTTAATCAAAAAATCGTTAATCAAATATTTTCCAAAACCTTTTCCAATATAATAGGGTAAAACAAATAAATTATCAAGTTTTACACTATTGTTTTCTTTAATAGTATAAGAATAATATCCAATAATTTCGTTTTCAATTGTTAAATTAAAGACTTCGTTGGCGTCAATATACTCTTTGGAAATAGTAAGTGAATCCTTCCATTTTAAAATTTGTTCTTCAGAATAACCCCAATAAGCTTTTGATTTTTTTGTTATTTCTGACAAAATTACATTATCGTTCGTTGTTGCTCTTTCGATTTTCATTTTAAGATTTATAATGATGTATAGATTTATTATTCAATTTTAAAAATGTCTTGCCTTAAAAATAAATTGAACATTTTGAGTTTCTATATTTCATTAAATATAAAAAAATCCTCAAAAGCAAAAGTTATTAAGGACTAAATTGTAATGTAAATAACAATTTATTTTTTCTTTAAAACCTTATATTCTTCATAACATTGGCTAATGGCATCCATTATTTGCATGTCGTTGGCTGTTTCTATAAACGATTGTGAGTAATTGCAATGTTGCAAAATTTCTGGAATGTCATTCTTGTCAATTCCAAGTAAAACGGCTAGAGTTTCTCTATCAAATTTAGTTTCTAATAGGTTTCTAACAGTATCGTCTTTTCGCATTTCTTTTAGCTTTTTTAATTCTTTTGGTTTTTTTCCAAAGAAATTATAAAGCATATCTGCTGGATTAAAAATAGAATTCATTACTCTAGAAAAAGCGTTTGGAGATCGATCACCAATTTCATAGGCATTTGGCAAACCAGAAATACTATACCTATAATTCTCTATTTGTGGAATAAGTTTTGTGTCAATTTCAAGAAAACCAGTTAGTTGATATCTTCTTACTATAACTTCTTCTAATGCAATTGCTCTTTCTGTAAGTTGAATTATAGCATTTCCATTTTTTACCCAATCACTTGTAACTCTCACTTTTATAGATTGAAAACCAATACAAGTAATGTGTAAAGTATCACTTTGATTGGCATCAATTTCAAAATATCCTTTACTATTGGTCATTGTTCCTTTTACTCTATTGATGTTTATAATATTTACATTTGGCAATGTGAGTAAAGTAGCATTATTTACAATTGTTCCTGAAACCTTTTTAAGGTTAGGATTTACTTGAGAGAAAGTTAATGATGTGAATAGTAAAAGTAAAAAAGCAATATAATATTTCATGTTCTATTTTGATGGTTTAAAAGTAGTAAAAGCTTAAAGATGTTTTTATAGCTTTAGTAAATTATTAACAAAAGAATGTTTTTAAATTTCGACAAGAGAATGATAAAAGCATAAAAAAACTCCAAAATTGAATTTTCAAAATTGGAGTTAATATTAATAAAGAATGAGTTAATAATAATTAACTTTTTCTTGGTCTTCTTACTTTTGCATCGTCAAATGAACGACTTGCTGGTCCATCAGAATTTGTTTCAGAACGTCTTGGTGCTCTTTCTTCTCTTTGAGTAGAACCAGGTTCTCTTCTTGGAGCAGCAGATGAACTTCTGTCGCTTCTAAAACCACTTTCTCTAGCTGGTCTATCTGATGAAAATCCACCTTCACGTTTTGGAAATGAGCTTCCAGAACTTCTTTCATTTCTGTCTGATCTTGGTCCGAAACTTCCGCTTCTTGGTGCAGAACTTCTTTCGTTTCTATCGCCACCTCTAAATCCGCCAGAGCTTCTTCCGCCACCAAAACCACCACCAGAACTTCTTCCATTGTGATCTCTTCTTCCGCTTCCGCCACCATCATTTTTAGAAATTTCAACGTTGATTCTTCTTCCGTTAAGGTCAAATCCGTTTAGAACCGACATAACTTTATCTGTATGTTCTCCATCAGTATTAAAGAATGAAAATCCTTCTTTTACATCTACTTTAAACACATCATCACGACCTAAATCTAATGTTTCTTTTAAGAAATCTTTCAATTGCATCCAGTCAAAATCATCTCTTGAACCAATGTTTACAAAATATCTAACTGGATCACCAGCTCTAATTTCTCTTGGTTCAGAACTTCTTTCGCTTCTTTCACTACCTTTTTCACCTGATAAATCACGTTTCTTTTTGTAGTAATTGATGAATCTATTAAATTCTACCGAAACCATTTTCTTGATTAATTCTTCTTTAGTTAAACCATCAAGAACTTCGTTTATTGCAGGAAGATAGTTGTCTATTTCGTGATCAACTTCGGTGTCTTTAATTTTGTTGGCTAAGTGTAACAATTGAATTTCGCAAATTTCCATTCCAGAAGGAATTGTTTTTTCTTGAAATTTTTGTTGTATAATTCTTTCAATAGAAGAAATTTTACGCAATTCACTTTTAGTGATAATTACAATAGAAGTTCCCAATTTACCAGCACGACCAGTTCTACCTGAACGGTGAGTATAAGTTTCAATTTCGTCAGGTAATTGATAATTTACTACGTGAGTAATACTATCAACATCAATTCCACGAGCAGCTACATCTGTTGCTACAAGCATTTGAATTTGTCTACCTCTAAAAGATTTCATCACACCATCACGTTGCGCTTGAGATAAATCTCCGTGCAATGCAGCAGCACTATAACCATCTTCTATTAATTTTTCTGCAACTGCTTGTGTATCACGTTTTGTTCTACAAAAAACTACTGAGAAAATATCAGGATTAGCATCGGCTAAACGTTTTAAAGCTTCGTATCTATCACGAGCATTTACGCAATAAAATTCGTGAGAAACTGTTGTTGTACCTGCATTTTTTGCTCCAACAGTAACTTCTGCTGGATCATTCATAAATTTCTTTGCAATTCTGGCTACTTCAGTAGGCATTGTTGCAGAAAATAACCAAGTATTTTTCTCGTCTGGAGTATCAGATAAAATTGATACAATGTCTTCATAAAAACCCATGTTTAACATTTCATCTGCTTCGTCAAGAATACAGAAATTAATGTTTTTGATGTTAACCAATCCTCGGTTAATCATGTCTTGCATTCTACCTGGAGTTGCCACAATAATTTGTGCTCCACGTTTAATTTCTCGGGCTTGTTCTGTAATGCTTGCGCCACCATAAACAGCCACTGTATGTAAACCTTTTACATATTTTGAGTATTGTTTAATCTCGTTGGTGATTTGTAAGCATAGTTCACGCGTTGGTGATAAAATTAACGCTTGTGTACTTCTGTCTTCAGCATCTATTTTTTGTATTAGCGGAAAACCAAAAGCTGCTGTTTTTCCTGTACCTGTTTGTGCTAAAGCTACTAAGTCTGTGTTTTTTTCCAATAAGACTGGAATCGCTTTTTCTTGCACTTCTGACGGATTCTCAAATCCTAGATCTTTGATCGCCAGCAGTAACGATTCATTCAGACCTAATTGTTCAAATTTA
>NZ_JAYVFH010000268.1:0-15217 GCF_043773265.1 Flavobacterium sp.
TTGTTTAATTAAACAAATGTTAATCAATATATTAAACTAAATAAAATTAATATTTTTAAAGATTCACTACTTCAACAAGAAAGTTAAAAATATGTCAAGGAAATATTATTTGTTTAATTATTTCGTTATTTCATTAAACAAATTATTCATTTATTTAAACAAAAAAAAATTATGAAAACAAAAACAAAAAAATTAAGACTGTTTGCAATTATTGTATTTTTAGGAATTTCATTACTATCATGTAATGATGATGATTCGCAAACAACAACTGACACTACCATTACTGGTATAGCTTCAAGTAATTCTAATTTAAGTATACTTGTTCAAGCATTAACTAGAGCCAACTTGGCCGCAACATTAGAAGGAACTGGACCATTTACAGTATTTGCACCTACAAATGCAGCTTTTAATACTTTTTTAACTGCAAATGGCTATGTTACAAACGGAGATCCTGATATAAATACAGTTCCTGTTGCTGCTTTAACACAAATTCTAAAAAATCATGTTGTAAGTGGTGCAGTTCAATCTAGTGGATTAATCAATAATTCTTACATCAAAACTCTTGCATTAGGAAGTGCGTCAACATCTAATACTTTAAATATGTATGTTATTAATACAACTGCAGGTGTTAAATTAAATGGAATTTCTAATGTAATTACTACAACTGCTGGAACAACTTTTAACATAATTGCTTCAAATGGTGTAATTCATACTGTAGATACTGTTATTGGGTTACCAACCATTAAGACGCTTGCAGTTGCAAATGGAAGATTTTCTACTTTAGTTACTTTATTAAGTGGAGCAGGATTAGTTCCAACTTTAGATGGAACATTAGGTTCGCCGTTTACTGTTTTTGCACCAGATAATGCTGCTTTTACAACATTTGAAACTCAAAACCCAGGAGTTCTTTCTAGTTTAACTCCTGCGCAAGTAAGTTCAGTATTAACATATCACGTAGTTGGAGGTGCAAATGTATTATCGACTGGAATTCCTACGACACCAATACCTACATTAGAAAGCGGTACTTTTAGTGTTTCTGGAACTACGATCACAGACGAAAAAACTAGATCAATTGGTATTATTGCAGTCGATATTCAAGCATCAAATGGTGTAATTCATGTGGTAAATAATGTACTTTTACCAAATAGTATTCCATAAAAAAAGTAATAAAAAATAAACAAAGATAAAAGCCGTTTCAATATTGAAACGGCTATTTTATACTATTCTAAATAAAATGGAGTTTTTCTATTTCTTACCTAATTTCTTTTGTTCTTCGGCTTGTTCCATCATTTCTCTCATCTTTCTTTGAAACTTACCTTCGGCTTTAGGTTTAGCTTTATTTTCTTGAATCTTAGCATGAATTTTATCACTATCGATAAAATACTTTTTTATAACTAACATGATTCCAATAGTAATTAGGTTAGACATAAAGTTGTATAAACTTAAACCTGAACCATAACTATTGAAGAAAATTAACATCATTATTGGAGAAAGGTAAATCATGATTTTCATGATTTTGGTCATATCTGGCATTCCTTCTTGTTGTGGTTGCGCCATTGCATTATCGCCAGAAGTCATTTTCATGTAAAAGAAAATAGCTATTGCAGCAAGAATTGGAAACAAACTAACGTGATCACCATATAGAGGAATATTGAAAGGTAATTTGAAAATTTGATCAAAAGATGATAAATCTTCTGCCCAAAGGAAACCTTTTTGTCTTAGTTCTATTGCAGAAGGAAAGAATTGAAATGAAGCATACATAAACGGCAACTGAATTAATGCTGGAATACAACCTGCCATTGGATTTACTCCTGCTTTGTTGTATAATTTCATTGTTTCTTGTTGCTTTTTCATAGCGTCTTTTGAATATTTTTCGCCAAGTTCTGCAATTTCTGGACGAAGAACTTTCATTTTTGCTTGTGAAAGAAACGATTTAAAAGTAATTGGCGACATTGCTAGTTTTATTAAAATTGTAAATACTATAATAGCAATTCCTAATCCCATAAAAGAACTTAAAAATCCAAATAATGGTATAAAAATAAATTTATTAATCCAACCGAAAATTCCCCAACCAAGTGGAACTATATCTTCGATGTTTTTATTATAATTATTTAATATTTTATAATCTGTTGGGCCATAATACCAATTCATTTTATAATCTAATTCGCCATTTTTGAAAGCTAATGGCATTGTAGATTTAAATTGTTTAGTAAAAATCGTGTCCGTTTTTTGATCTTTAACTAAATCTGTAGAACTTATTTTTACATTAGCAATAGGTGTTTGAGATAGTAAAATTGAACTAAAAAAGTGTTGTTTGTAGGCAATAAATGTTGCTTTTTCTAAAGTTTCATCTTCTTGTTTACCTAGTCCTGCATAGGATACTTTTTCATTATTTTCAAAATAAATTTCGGCATAACGATTTTCATAAGCTACACTTTTCTCGTTGCGGAATGCCTTTAAATCCCATTGTAAATCGGCAGTTTTTGATGTGTTTAATACTTTATTCAATCCTTGAGAACGAATATCAAAATCTACCATGTAATCATTTTCATTAATTACATATTTGTATTCTAAAAACTCGGTTGGACTTGTTTTTAATTTCATGGAAAGAATTTGATTTCTTCCGCTTTTAGTTAATGTTGGCTCAAAGAATAAGTCTTTGGTGTTTAAAACTCGATTGTCTTTAGTTTGTAGTTCTAGATTAAAATTAGCATTATTATTTTTAATTAAATCTACTAATTGACCTGAATTTTTATGAAATTTTTTAAAGTTTTTTAAAGTTGCTTCTGCAACATATCCACCTTTGTTGGCAATTTTTAATGATAAAAAATTATTTTCGATTGTTGAAAAGCTTTCTTTGGCAGAAGGTAAAGTTGCAGAGTAGGCAAAACTACCGAGTGCTCCAGCAAGTTTTTGAAGTTTAACTGTGTCATTAACAGTAGAATCTATTGCTGTTGCAACAATTTGCTTAGTTTTTACATCTTTATCTTTATTGACTTTGTCAATTTTTTCTTGTTTGGATTTAGCAACTTGTTCTTTTACTTCGTTTTGTCTTGAGTTATACATCATCCACATTACAATGAGGAATATTAATGCAAAACCAATTATTGAATTTTTGTCGAATTTCTTTTCTTCCATAGTATGCTTAATTTACTTTTTCTGAATTCATATCAGAATTTTAATATCTTTTAGTTAATTATTGGTTAGTCGTTGTGTTGACTTTTTTGTTTCAATGTATTGAAGGTTTATTAGGACCTTGATTTTATGCGAAATACTTATTCTTTTAGCCCTGATTACTTCACTGACATCTATTTTCATAGGAGTTCAGTGAACTTCGTTTGCAGTGGAAATCTTTTTTTAATTGCTTTGGGTTAAAACCCAAAGCAATTAAAAAAAATTGGAACGGAAAGCAGGAATTGCGATTGTTGAAAATGCCTACTGTTTCGCTTGTAATCATTTAAAATTTAAACCTAAAAGGTTAAAAGAAACCTGTTAGGAATTTATTTTTTATTTTTTACCATTGCGGCCACAAAGCTAACAAAAATTGGGTGCGGATTGGCAACGGTGCTTTTATATTCTGGATGGTACTGAACTCCAATGAAAAATGGGTGGTTTTTTATCTCGATTATTTCTACCAAACCTGTTTCTGGATTGATGCCAGATGCTGTTAATCCTGCTTTTTCTAACTCGTTTAAATATTTAGAATTGAACTCGTAACGGTGACGATGACGTTCTTCTATTTGCGATTTTTGGTATATTTTGTATGCTAATGTGTCTGGTTTTATATCGCATTTCCATGCTCCAAGTCGCATTGTTCCACCTTTATCTGTAATGGTTTTTTGCTCTTCCATTATGTTGATTACTGGATGCGATGTGCTTTCGTTCATCTCGGTAGAATTGGCGTCTTTGTAACCCAAAACGTTTCTAGAGTATTCTATTACAGCCATTTGCATTCCTAAACAAATTCCGAAAAACGGAATATTATTTTCTCTTGCGTAACGAACGGTTTCTATTTTTCCTTCAATTCCTCTTTCTCCAAAACCTGGCGCTACTAAAATTCCGTCAAGAGAAGATAATTTTTCTTTAACATTCTCTTTATCAATATATTCTGAATGAATACTAATTATATTTACTTTAGTTTCGTTGGCTGCACCAGCGTGAATAAATGATTCGATTATTGATTTATAAGAATCTTGAAGTTCGACATATTTACCAATTAGTCCTATGTTTACTGAGTGTTTTGGATTTTTTAATCTATGCAGAAAGGTATTCCAGTTTTTTAAATCTGGTGCGGCTTTTTTAGGAAGATTTAATTTTTTTAATGCTACTACGTCTAAACCTTCTTCGAGCATTAAATTTGGAACTTCGTAAATAGTTGAAGCATCGATAGATTGAATTACAGCTTCGCGTTTTACATTGCAAAAAAGTGCTAGTTTTTGACGTAATTCATCAGATATTTCGTGTTCTGTTCTACAAACTAAAATGTCGGCTTTAATACCACTTTCCATTAAAGTTTTTACAGAATGTTGTGTTGGTTTGGTTTTTAATTCTCCAGCAGCAGCAAGATATGGAACTAAAGTTAAATGTATTACGATTCCGTTATTTTCTCCAAGTTCCCAAACAAGTTGACGAACAGATTCTATATATGGTAAGGATTCTATATCGCCAACAGTTCCTCCAATTTCGGTAATAACTATGTCATAATCGCCAGAATTTCCTAGCAATTGCATACGTTCTTTAATTTCGTTTGTAATGTGAGGAACAACTTGAACTGTTTTTCCTAGAAATTCGCCACGACGTTCTTTTTCTATAACTGATAAATAAACTCTTCCAGTAGTTACATTATTGGCTTGTGATGTTGGAACGTTTAAAAATCTTTCGTAATGACCTAAGTCTAAATCGGTTTCTGCACCGTCGTCAGTAACATAACATTCGCCGTGTTCGTAAGGATTTAAAGTTCCTGGATCTACGTTTATATAAGGGTCAAATTTTTGGATTGTAGTTCTGTAACCTCTTGCTTGAAGTAATTTTGCTAAAGATGCTGCTATAATTCCTTTACCTAATGAGGAAGTTACACCGCCAGTAACAAAAATGTATTTCGTTTGGTTCATTGTTTTTTTTTTAGACAACTTGAAAGTTGTCTGTGCTGTTGAGTTGTTGTTTGTTATTGTGTTTTAGTATAAAAAACGATGCAAAAGTACAATTTAATTGTAGAATTAATTGATTTTCTAGCAGAATTTATTTTTTTAAATCGTTAAGAAATCAAGGAATATTAAGGTTTTGGATATTGCTTTTTTATGTTTCTAATTAATTCTTCTAATCCGTTTAATTTTAGTTCGTAAACTAGTTTTAGTTGCTCACCTAGTTCACCTTTTGGAAGCCGATTATTATGAATCCAAACCATATAATATTCAGGAATATCAATCAGATATTTGCCTTCATATTTGCCATAAGGCATTTTGGTATGAGCAAGTTTTATTAATGATTTTTGTTTGTCGTCCATTTTATTTGTCGCAAAGGCACAAAGTTACTAAGATATTATTGGTTAAATAATATTCATTTATTTTAAGTAAAAATTTTAATGTTTTCTGAAATTATTTCATTTTTGAAATTACAAAAAATTTAACCGAATACTAATCCAGAAGCTTCAAGACTGAACACTGAATTTTATTTCCAATTAAAAGTAATTACCTTTTCTAAATCTGGATGAAGTGAATTAATTACAGGACAAGTCATTGCTGCTTTTTCTAGAATTTTTCTGGTTTTTTCGTCTTGAAATTTAATAAAGGTTACATTAATTTCAATCTTGGCAATGCGTCTTGGTTCGGCTTGCATTGTTTTAGTAACTTCGGCTGTTGTGCCAGAAATGTCGATGTTTAAATCTTGGGCTTTTATTCCCATAATTGTTAAAATACAACTTCCTAATGCGTTGGCTACTAAGTCTGTTGGCGAAAACGCTTCTCCTTTTCCGTGATTATCAATTGGTGCATCAGAAAGAATTTCTGTTCCTGATTTCAAATGGATTGATGAAGTTCTTAAATGTCCTAAATAGGTTACTTTGGAAGTCATTATTCTGCTTGTTTTATAGTTAAATCTGTATCGTAATATAAAATATAAGTTCCGTTGTTTACAAAACCACCAGATAGTTTTTTTAGATAATCAAATTTGTTATCAATTTGTTCTGTTGCGGTAGTTATTGTTTCTTCAAACGATTTGTCTTGTGCTAATCTTAACATGGTATCAAATGTTAAATCAAAACCACGAACAGCATATTGATTTGGTAATACTTTATTTTTCTTTTTATAAGCTTGTTCAAATTTTTGTGCATCATTAGAATCATTATCTCTAGAAATTGAAGGATATGCCATTTTTAGTTTTGCTAAACGAGATAATTCTATTTCTTCAAAATTCAACATTTCATTTGGTTCTAGTATTACTAACTGAACTTGAAAATTCTTTATTGAAGATTCTAAAGCTTTAATAGTTGTAGTAATTGAATAATAATTTTCTGTTTCCATTATCACAAAGTTCATTCTATCGGCAACAAAATGTTTTTTTATACTATCAACTACAAATCCAGCTTTATCTGTTAGACCAACAATTTTTACTTCTTTATAATTATCGGATATGTATTGTTTTATTTCTGGTTTTTTTGTGTCAATTACTGCAATTATGTTTCCGTTTTTGGAATTCATATAATCAAACATTACTTTTTTAATGTCATCATTTTTTGGCATTGATTGATATAAATTCTTAAATGATTTTCCTTCATCTTTAGACAATGGCGAAATCACTGGAATATTTTGGTTTTCTAAAACAGCTGCAACTTTTTCAACATTTACTTGATAAAAAGGTCCGATTACTGCGTTTGTTTTACTAAAATCAGTATTAGAAATTATGTTCAGCGCGTTTGTAGTATTCTTAGTTTCTTCGGAATCAAATATTTTTATATCCATATTAATGCCTAAAACTCTTGCAGAATCTATTGCCATTAATGCACCTGAATAAAAATCGAGTGTCATGTTTAAAAATTTATCTTTCTTTAAAAGTTTAGAAAATGGAGTAAGCGAATCGTTTTTAACTTTTGTAACATTGAAAGGTAAAAACAGAACTAGTTCTTTTCGATTTTGTTTTTTAATTGTTTTAGATAAATCTTTGAAACTGTTTTTTTCTTCATTATCAATTATACTATTTGCCGGAACTTTAATAACCATTGCTTCTTTTAAACCATCTTTGAGTTCTGGGTTAAAGCTAATCAATGAAGCTTCTGACAATCTAAATTTCTTTGTTAAGCTATACAAAGTTTCACCAGATTTAACAATATAATCTACAACTTGAATGTCTTTAGCAATTATTTCTTTGGGCTTTTCAATTGCTTTAATTTCATTTATAATGGATGTATTATTTATATTGTTTTTATTAATTTTTAATATAAAACCAATTGGAAGATTATCAACAACTTCTGGGTTTTGCCTTTCTAATTCCTCAACTGAAATTGCATATTTTGTTGCAATAGCATATTTGGTTTCTTTGGGTTGCACTTCATGAGAAATTGTAATTCCGTTTCCTTTAACTTTTGGTGGATTTACATTTTTTTGAATTGTTAATACTTGTTCTGGTTGCAAACCATCAGTTTTTAAGAAAGGATTGTTATTTTCTAATTCTTCTTGTGATATATTATAAAGTTTTAAAATTGCATATAAAGTTTCTTTGGGTTTTACTGTATGAGTTTGAGATGATTTAGAAACAACAGCAATTGGTTTTTGAACACTTTTAATTTCACCTTTTTTTATCAATAATTTCTGTCCTATTTGCAAACCATCAATGGCATTTGGATTATTTTTTTGTAATTCATCAAGTGATATTTTATAAAATTTGGCTATATTATATAGATTATCACTTTGTTTTACAACATGAAATATTGCATTTGTAGATGTAGTTTTTGTTTTCGATTCCTTAGGGTTTTCAACTTGTTTTTTTACTTCAGTTTTTTCAGAAACAACTGGTTTAGTTTCTGTTTTTACAATTCCATTATCGATACTTTTTGGTATTAACACAATAGAATTTGGTTTAACTCCACCTTGAGAATCTGGATTTAATTTATAAATATCATAAGGCGTTACTTTATACTTTTGGGCAATTGTTTGAATAGTTTCGCCTTCAAGAACAGTATGTTTCACAAAATTCTGACCAAAGAGAGAAGTTGTAAAAACTAAAACTAAAATAAAAAAAAACTTTTTAAACATAACTTTAAATTTTAATTGCAATGTCAAAAATCAAATTCAATATCAATAAAAAAGATATAGATTTAAAACTTGAAATTGATTTTTGACATTGATATTGTTATTGATATTTATTCCCATTCTATAGTTGCTGGTGGTTTAGAACTAATGTCATACACTACTCTATTTACACCTTTCACTTTATTTATAATTTCGTTTGAGATTTTCATCAAAAACTCATATGGCAAATGTACCCAATCGGCAGTCATTCCATCAGTGGATTCTACTGCGCGCAACGCTACAACTTTTTCATAAGTACGTTCATCACCCATTACTCCTACACTATTTACAGGAAGCAAAATTGCTCCAGCTTGCCATACTTTATCATACAAACCGTGAGATTTTAATCCTTCAATAAAAATTGCATCAACTTCTTGCAAGATACGTACTTTTTCTGGCGTAATATCTCCCAAAATTCTTATCGATAATCCTGGACCAGGAAAAGGATGACGACCTAATAATTCGGCATCAATTCCTAGTGTTTTTCCAACTCTACGTACTTCGTCTTTGAACAACATTCTAAGTGGTTCAACAATTTTAAGTTTCATAAAATCGGGCAAACCACCAACATTATGATGTGATTTTATTGTAGCACTTGGACCTTTTACCGAAACAGATTCTATTACATCTGGATAAATTGTTCCTTGTGCCAACCAAGATACGTCTTCTATAATTTTCGATTCATCGTCAAAAACTTCTATAAAAACTCTACCAATTATTTTACGTTTAGTTTCTGGATCATCAACTCCAGCTAATTCAGTCAAAAAACGTGCCGAAGCATCAACGCCTTTTACATTTAAACCCATATCTTTATACTGATGAAGTACACTTTCAAACTCGTTTTTGCGTAGTAAACCATTATTTACAAAAATACAATATAAGTTTTCCCCAATTGCTTTATGTAATAAAACCGCTGCTACAGTCGAGTCAACTCCACCAGAAAGTCCAAGAACGACTTTATCATTCTGCACTTTATCTTTTAAATCTTTAATGCAATCATCAACAAAAGCATTTGGAGTAAAATTTTGAGGAACTTCTGCAATTTTAACTAAAAAATTTTCAAGCATTTGTTTTCCATCAGTAGAATGATATACTTCTGGATGAAATTGAATAGCATAAGTTGTTTCACCTTCAATTTTGTAAGCTGCATTTTCAACGTCGTTTGTACTTGCCAGTTTTATTCCGTTGGTTGGTAAATGCTTAATAGTATCACTGTGCGACATCCAAACTTGCGAATTCAAATTTACATTTTCAAAGAATTTTTCGTTCTCCTTAATATAAGTTAGATTTGCTCTTCCATATTCTCTAGTGTTTGATGCAGCAACTTCGCCACCAGAAAAATGTGCTAAATATTGCGCACCATAACACACTGAAAGCAAAGGCAACTTGCCTCGAATGTTAGACAAATCAATTTTTAAAGCATCTTCAGCACGAACAGAAAACGGACTTCCGCCAAGAATAACAGCTTTGTAAGACGATAAATCAGTTGGATAATTATTGTAAGGAAAAATTTCGCAAAAAATATTTAATTCGCGAACTCGTCGGGCAATAAGTTGTGTGTATTGCGATCCGAAATCTAAAATAAGTACGTTGTGTTGCATAGGCAAAAGTACTATTCTCGATTGAAATTAAAAAGTAGAATTTAGAAATTAATTATTTTTTTTGGAGCGAATAGTTTGGGCGTTTTTGGTTTCGTCTTTCCTGCCATACATTCCAATCTTTGGTTGCGGTTTTCGCTTCGCGAAAACCGCAACCAAAGGATTTCCATTTCTGTCAGGGCTAAAGATTTTGGTCTTTTATAAAATATAATTTTCAAATAACAACTTACTTAATAATATTTAGCAAATTTTATTACATTTGAATTCAAAACAAAATAATCTATGAAATTCTATTTACACGCATTTAAAAACTTTGCAAACTTTGATGACAGAGCAAGCCGAACTGAATATTGGATGTTTTTTTTATTTAATACCGCTTTTGTAATTATCTTATATTCTGTAGATTTAATATTTGATCTTGGACTTAAAAAATATGGTTTTGGAATTCTTTACTGGTCTTATGTTTTAATAAGTTTTGTTCCAGGATTAGCACTTGCGGTTAGGCGAATGCACGATTTGGATAAAAGTGGCTGGTTACTCCTTCTTTTACTTATTCCTCTAGCAAATTTATATGTAATTGCATTACTGTGTACCAAAAGTGACGAAGAAGGAAATGCTTTTGGCGAAAAACCAGTAAATAGTGATATTGCCGAATTTATTAATAATGATAAAACATGCAGCACTATAGTAATTATTTCATTAATATGGTTGTTTGTTAACAGATTGAGTTGGACAATTATTTCGAAATCAATTGATGAATACTATAAGAATGATTATTTCAAATATTACAGTGAATTTAATGGATTAACTTGGTCGTTTTTTCCATTATTTTTGTCATTGGCAGTTAAAAATCGAGCTTGGAAAATAGTATTATTAATTTTGTCTTTATTATATATGTTTGTGAATTTTTATGACTTGGTTCAATCTCATCTACAAAATAATCATTTTCAATTTTAATGTTAAAGACTATTATTTTCGTTGCAATTGGTGGCGCAATAGGAAGTGTTTTACGCTATTTAACATCTGTATTTGTAAATAAATATTGGTCAAATCACTTTCCGTTGGCAACTTTAATTACTAATATTTTGGGTTGCTTATTAATTGGAATTTTCATCGGAGTTTTAGAAAAAAATAATTTAGCTAATTCTAATTTGAAATGGTTTTTAGTAACCGGTTTTTGTGGAGGTTTTACAACATTTTCGGCTTTTGGATTTGAAAACATTTCGCTTTTTCAAAATAACAATTTGTTACTAGCTTTTATATATATTGCTATGAGTATAATTACAGGACTTTTTGCAGTTTGGTTAGGACTTTTTATTTCTAAATAAAAACACAAAAATCTGTGTTAATCTGTGTAATAAATGTTCTATTTTTAGTATTTTCGCACACTATGAACGAAAAAGACATTAAAGAAATTCAGGATTTATTGGCTACGCCTAAGAAAATTGCTATAATTCCACATCGCAGTCCAGATGGAGATGCAATGGGATCAACACTTGGTTTATATCACTTTTTATTAAAATTAAATCACAATCCAGTTGTTGTTGCTCCAAATGATTTTCCAGAGTTTTTAGCTTGGTTGCCTTCTTCTGAAAAGGTTTTAGTTTATGAAAATGACAAAGAATATTGCACTAAAATACTTGAAGAAGCAGAAATAATATTTACTTTAGATTTCAATGCGTTGCACAGAACTGGCGAAATGGAAAACGTTTTAAACAAAGTTACTGTTCCAATAATAATGATAGATCATCATCAATCACCAGGAACTTATGCAACTTATACTTATTCAGATACTTCCTTTGGTTCAACATGTGAAATGATTTATAATTTTATACTGTTTTTAAATCAAAAATCACTAATAGATAAAACAATTGGAACTTGTCTGTATACAGGAATATTAACAGATTCTGGTGGATTTAGATATCCAAAAACAACAGGCAAAACTCATAGAATTGTTTCTGATTTTATAGATTTAGGAGTCGAAAATACTGAAATTCCAAACTTGCTTTTTGACAATAATTCATTTGATAGATTAAAACTTTTAGGTCGTGCTCTTCAAAACATGAAAGTTATTCCAGAATTAAAAACTGCATATACATGGCTTTCTCAAAAAGAATTAGACGAATTTAATTATGAAAAAGGTGACACCGAAGGCATTGTAAACTATGGATTAACTATAAAAGGCATTGTTTTTGCAGTAATTTTTATTGAACATAAAGAGGAAAACATAATTAAAATTTCTTTTAGATCTGCAGGCGATTTTGATGTAAATCAATTTGCAAGAAATCATTTTACTGGTGGTGGACACATCAATGCAGCTGGAGGAAAATCTAATGATTCGCTAGAAAACGCAATCAAAAAATTTGAACAAATTATTTCAAAAACAATTATTTAAAATGCAAAATATAAAAATTAGTTTTTTAATAACTTTTATTTTACTTTTTCTTTCAAGTTGTAAAGAACCACAAGCACGAAAACCAATTTCACATTCGTCTGGAACTTTCATGAACGAATCTGTAGAGCGAAATAAAAAATTGGTAAAAAACGAAGAAAAACAAATCGATTCTATAATTAAAAGTAATCCCAAAATAAAATACTTAGCATCACAAAAAGGATATTGGTATCATTATGAACAAAAAAATGAAGTTGATACTTTGCACCCAAAAAAAGGTGATATTGCTTTTTTTGATTATGAAATTAAAGATATAAAAGGTAACATTATATATTCGCAAGCAGAACTTAAACCACAAATCTATGCAGTTGACAAACAAAATATATTAATGGGTTTGCGCCATGGAATTAAATTAATGCGAAAAAAAGAAAAAGTAACTTTCCTTTTTCCATCACACATGGCTTACGGATATCATGGTGATGAGAAAAAAATTGGAACAAACGAATCAATAATTTGTACAGTAACACTAAACGATTTTAAACCCGAAAATAAAACTAAATAAAGTAGAAAAATTAAAATGAAGAAAATAGTCTGCCTATTAATTGTTGTTGCAACAATTTTTACTTCTTGTAAAAAAGAAAATAATAATTTGAAAGATGGCTTATATGCCGAAATTGAAACTTCAAAAGGAAAAATTTTATTAGAATTAGAATATAAAAAAGCTCCAATTACTGTTGCCAATTTCATTACACTTGCAGAAGGAACAAACACATTTGTATCTGAAAATTTAAAAAACAAACCTGTTTTTAATGGATTAAAATTTCATAGAGTAATTCCAGATTTTATGATTCAAGGTGGTGATCCTTTAGGCAATGGCTCTGGCGATGTTGGATATAAATTTAAAGACGAAATAACCGATTTGAAATTTGATAAAGGAGGATTGTTAGCCATGGCAAATTCTGGACCTGGTACAAACAGTAGCCAGTTTTTTATTACTCACAAAGAAACTCCATGGTTAGACGGATTACACACAATTTTTGGGAAAGTTATAGAAAATGGTATGGAAGTTGTAAATACAATTGCGCAAGATGATATCATTAATTCTGTAAAAATAATTAGTGTTGGTGATGATGCCAAGAAATTTGATGCAATAAAAGTTTTTAATGATTATTTTAGTAATAAAGCAAATGAAGACAAAAAAGAAGCCGAAGAAAGAGCAAAAGTAAACGCCGAAGCATTAAAAGAATTTGAAAATGCAAAAACAACAGCTAGCGGATTAAAATATATTGTTCAAAAAGAAGGTACTGGTGTAATGCCAATAGAAACAAGCAATGTCAAAGTTCATTATACTGGAACATTACTAGACGGAAAAGTCTTTGACAGTAGTGTTCAAAAAGGTCAGCCAGTAGATTTCAATTTAAATCAAGTAATTCCTGGTTGGACAGAAGGTTTACAATTGATGAAAGAAGGTGCTAAATATAAATTTTTTGTTCCATATAATATAGCTTATGGTGAACAAGGTTATCCTGGAGTTATTCCTCCTAAAAGTGATTTGATTTTTGAAATTGAATTAATAAAAATAAACAAATAAAATAACTAATATTAAATCTTAAATAATGAAAATGAAATTTAAAATCCTTTGTCTGTTCTTTTTAGGATTGACAATTGCAAACGCACAAACTACAAAAAAAACTGTAAAGAAAGCAATTAAAACTTCAAAAACAGTTGCGGTTAAACCAGCTGTTGTAACTCAATCTGTATTGCCTGTTGCAACACCAAATCTAGGAATTTTTGCAGAAATCGAAACCAGTAAAGGTAAAATTGTAGTTCAATTAGAATACAAAAAAACACCTGTAACTGTAGCAAATTTTGTTTCTTTAGCAGAAGGTACCAATCCAATTGTTGGAGAGAAATTTAAAGGCAAAAAATTCTATAACGGAATAAAATTTCATAGAGTAATTGCCGATTTTATGATTCAAGGTGGTGATCCAGACGGAAATGGTTCTGGTGGTCCAGGTTATGCTTTTAAAGATGAATTTACCGATTTACAACATCATTCAGCTGGAATCCTTTCAATGGCCAATGCTGGTCCAAAAACAAACGGCTCACAATTTTTTATTACACACAGAGCAACGCCACATTTAAACGGAAAACATACAGTTTTTGGAATTGTAGTTACTGGAATGGATGTTGTAAATGCAATTGCTCAAAATGATGTAATTAATTCAATAACAATTGTTAGAAAAGGTGATGATGCAAAGAAATTTGATGCAGTAAAAACTTTTGGAGATTATTTTGCTAACAAAGCCGAAGATGATAAGAAACAAGCTGTAATTGATTCTGAAAATAGAGCTAAACAAGCAATTGTAGATGCTGAAAATAAAGCTAAACAAGCAATCATTGATGCTGAGAAGAAAAAAGAATATGTTGCAAAATATGGTGCTGTAATGATGGCTAAATCTGAAGCATTGAAAAAAATGCAATTAAATGCTACCAAAACTAACTCTGGCTTGCAATACATAATTACTCAAAAAGGAACTGATAAAAAACCTGCAGACGGAACAAATGTTTTTATTCATTATGCTGGATATTTAGAAGATGGAACATTGTTCGACAGTAGTTATGAAGAAGTAAACAAAACTTATGGAAAATTTGATCAAGCTAGAGCAAGTCAAAACGGTTATAAACCAATGGCTGCACAAGCAGGAAAATACCAATTTATTCCTGGATTTGTCGAAGGATTAAATGCAATGTCACTTGGTGATAAAGCAACTTTATTTATTCCATCAAATTTAGGATATGGAGAAAGAGGTGCTGGTGGTGTTATTCCTCCAAATTCTAATATTATTTTTGAAGTTGAATTACTAGAAACTATGCCAACAAAATAATTTAATTTATTAAATTTAAAAAAGCACTAATTTTTCAATTGAAAATTGGTGCTTTTT
>NZ_JAYVFH010000269.1:0-7545 GCF_043773265.1 Flavobacterium sp.
ACATTTAGTTTTGATTTTAGCCAAATCATACTTTTTTGATATTGCTGATATAATGTTCCGGTCATAACTTTGTCATCAACAATATATCTTTTGTCTATACCATCAAAGACTAAACAACGAATAACTGCTTTTTCAAAGAAAACTTCTGGTTCTTTCCCAAAGAATAAAACAGTACCGTTTTTTAGATATCCGTCATTTGAAATTAATTTTAAGTTGGTAAATAATTGTTCGTCAGATGTTGCATTGACTAATTCAGCTTCAAAACGGAACGTTTTAATACTTTCTTTTGAAATGTCATTTTCTATATTAGCTTCTAAACAAGAAACTTCGTCGAAGAAAATTCTATCTGTTTGCTGAAAAAAGTTTCTCATTTCTTCAACAGTAGTTAGTTTTTGAGAATTTGGTCCTTGGCGCACATAAATTGCACCTGATAAAACATAAGGTTTGTTTTGCCCTGAAGGCACTTCGATAACTGCAACATTTTTACCATCAACCTCAACCATGTATAATTCACATTGCAATGGTGGAGAAATTTCTCCGATGGAATTTTGTATAGCGGAACGTTTGGAATTATCGATAGTAATTCCTTTGATTGTATTTTTATCATCAACACCTATTAAAACTACACCGCCAGAAGCATTTGCAAAAGCGCATACTTCTTCTGTAATTCCTTTCAAATTAGTTGGTAGTCTTTCTTTGAATTCGGCATTAAATCCTTCACCAGTGCTTATTATTGATTTTATTTCGGTTGGGTTGAGCATAAAATTCTATTCTACAATAGGGATTAAAGTCTAATATTATATCTTTCTTCAAAGAAAGTATCAAGAACTTCTTTGTTATTTTCATGCAGTATAAAATCAATTTCATTATTTGTAAAATCACAAATACCAAAATTATTGATATAATTACCATTTAAAGAATAGTAACTAGATGAATACGGTTTACTTGTGGTTTTTATGTAATACCAAAATAATCGAGATTCTAATATTTTTTTAATTAATAGCATTTCTTCTGATGAATGCCCAATAATTGCTAGACCATTATAGAATAATAAATCAATATCATTACTTATCAAATATTTAGGAGTTTGGTCAGAAAACTTAGGAAAAAATAATTTATTACTAACCTTTTCTAAAGATTGTGTTCTTCCAAAAGAAAACCATTTTTCATATTCACCTTTTCCTTTATCTCTCTTGGCTAGTTCTTGTTTTTTCTTCATCAGATATTTATATGCTTCTGGATACATATCTTTTAAAAATTCTTCCTCTAATGCTTTTGGCTTATTTTCATCATTGTATGGAAATAATACTTTTTCTCTTACACTATCAAAATCAATACTCCTACTTAGTTTATTAGAGTTTAGAATATCTTTGCAAATTCCTTTTTCAATAGGATATAAATTTCCATTTTGTAAATAGAAAAAATCTTCATCTTCATCTACAGGTTTAAAAATATAAAGATCATTTCTTAAAGTAGCTATACCATGTCTTGTTTTATAAAGTTCACCAAAAGGAGTTCCTATAGATTCTATTCTAGATATGGCTTCATTCTTATTCAAATTCCACCCTTTTTTAGCATTTAAATTTTGATAATTTACTCTACTGTATAAATTTCTATTTCTAGGTAATTCTTTTGCAACAGATTTATAATATTCAACAAAATTTTGCTCAGAGTTTTCTATAAAGCATATACATGTGTATGTGCTTTTTGATTTAAATATTTGAAGTGTCCCAAAATCAATAATTCGAATATTTGCTCTATTGTCTTCAAAATAGTTTCTAAGTGCTCTTCCATTTAGGCTTTTGAAAAAAGAGTTCATTGTAATATATCCTAGAATTCCATTTTCTGAAAGATTTTCATATCCAATTTGAAAGAAAGGAATATAAAGGTCAGGGTTACCAGAATTACATACAGACCAATTCTTTAGGTTTTCTTTTATTGTATCTTCCAAATTTCTTGCACATACATAGGGTGGGTTTCCAACAATAATTTCAAATCCTTCAAAGTTTTCATAATAATCCGCCCATTTAAAGACTAAAGCATCTCCTTGATGCAAATTGAAATGAAACTCTTCTAAATCTTCTCCTTCTGACAATGCCAATAAACTCAGTAATAGTTTACTACGAGTAACGGAATATTCTTGAATATCTAATCCAAAAATTTGATGTTGAAAAATATACTGATAGCTATTATTTGTTCTTCTTTTAACTTCTTTAGCCGCACTAAACAAAAATCCGCTACAACCGCATGAAATATCAGCAATTTTAGCATTAAAAAGTTGATTACCCACTTTTCGAAAAGTTTGTGAAATAATATATGAACGAATTGCTGAGGGTGTATAAATTGCACCATTTACAATTCTATCTGAAGGTGAAATGACAAATTCAAACAGCTCAATTAAATCCTCGTGAACAAATTCTTCTTTTGTGTTTTCTATTGTTTTAATAAAGCCAATTAGTATTTCATAATCTTCATCATACTGACCAATAAAATAACTTAATAAAAGTCTGTTATTAATTACTTGTAAGTTGTTTATATATAAAAATGCAGAAATAATAAGTCTATCAACAAACCAAGGGTTAGAAGGACATTTTTGACTTAAATATTTTGTTGCGTTTTTCATTTAAACGGTTCCTAGTTGTTTTGTATATTTATGATATTCTCGGTACAGATTTAATAATTTATCTTTTAAAACTTGATTATCCATTTTAGCTAAAAATGTTTCGCATTCTTCAATGACAGTATCTAATTCTTCTATCTGCCATATAATTTCGTGCTGCGGTTTATGAAGTTTTAACTTATAATACATCCATTTGCCCAATTGAGTTTGATGAATAATTCTTCCATTATCATATCTTGTAAATTGCTTTTCATATTCATCGTCACAAGGGTCAATAAATCCTTCGTTATTTATATGATGAATTAATTCATCAGCTGTTGGCCAATGAGCTCTTTTAGAATTATTGCAAGCTCTACACGCATAAACAAGATTTGAATAATCAGTTTCCTTAATTTTATTTAAATGTTTTTGTGGAACAAAGTGGTCGATTTCAAACCAAATTGTTCTCCATACATCTATATCGTTACAGTATCCACAACGGCACTTATAATCCTTCTTCAACTCATCCCTGTGATCAGAATATTTACTAACTATAGTTTTTATTTCTCTTCTTTTAGGAGTTTCATTTCTAAATGGAATCATACTACTTGCTCGAATTTAGTTTTTTTAATTCTTCTAAAATTTCCTTTGTTTCATTGACAAACTCATTAAGTTTTGAGATAGAATCTCTGTGAATTAAGTTTGCAGGTAAATCTTTACCTTCTGGATTGAGTTCATCAAACAAAATATATAACTTAGTTAGTTCCTCCTCTTCTGAAATTTCTAAACCTTTAGTATTCCTCTTTTCTATAATTTCTTCAATCTTTACATTTGTCTCTTCAATTTTTTTATAATAATTAGAAATATTTGATTGAATTTTTGACTTAAAAATATCAAGTTCTTCTTTTTCTCTATCATTCTCCACTGATAAGATATTTTTATTATAAATAATGTGAACATCATCTGTATGACCGATTGCTTGGGTAGGAAAAGAAGTAAGCATAACAATAGGAAAGTGTGGCTTTATTTTTTTTATCTCCTCCACAATTTTATTGCCATTAAAAGGAACTTCTGCATTTTCTTCTAATAAATAATCTGTAACTATTGCATCAAGATTATTTGATAATAACTGTTCAAGTATTGTCTCAACGGAGGATTGAGGATTAACTTCTATTCTTAAAATTTCAAAATCATTTTTAAATGTTTGATAAAAAGTATTTATCCAACCTTTGTCCTCGTCTATGTATGCAATTCTATATTTCATTTTCTAGTTTTGAAAGTTATTTTAAATGTCAGTCCATTATCGATTTTAACAATAGAAATGGTTGAATTATTATACTCTTCAATTATTGACTTTACAATATAAAGACCTAATCCAGTCCCAACTTTATTTCCTTTATTATCTGTTTTAGATGATTCATTGAGATTGAAAATCTCCTCAGGATTATCTCTGTACTTTGAATCTAATCCTTTTGCATTATCGGAAAATAAAATCTCAATATCATTTTCTTTTTTCTGCCAACTGATTTCTATTTTTTTCTGTTGATTATTAAAGCCGTTATGTGCATTTATAGAGTTTGATAATAAATTATTAAACACAGAATCCATATTGACCTCAAATGCTCTAATTACATGCTCATTGTTGTCTATTTTATTTAATACAAGAGTAATATTCCTTTGCTCCAAAGCTTTACTCCAATTTGCTTTGAAGTCATTGAAGTATCTGGAAAAATCTAGGTTCTTTCTTTCTCTTTTATCAATTTTTAAAGTACTCAAAGAATAATCAAGCCAATGTTTTAATTTAGCGTCTTCATCACGCATTAATTCAATCATGTAAAAAGGATTGTCGTCTTTGTCTAAACTTTTTGCTAATTCTTCTTCGTTTAAATGCGTTTTTAATTCATCAATTAAGAATTTTGTGCGAGGAATTAATCTAGCTCTTAAACTTCTGACTTCGTGAGCAAAAGAAGATATGATAAGACCAACGCTGGCAAGACTTCTCAACAATCTTAATTCTTCATTTTTTTTCTCATTTTCTTTTTCTAAAATCAATATGGCATCCGCCATGTTTTCTTCGGATTCTGAATATTCTTTATTATCATTAGTTGACTTATCATAATTCTTCTTTTCAGAACTATTAATATTGTCCTTTCTTTCTTCCTTTTGCTTTCTAATTCTTTCTGCTTCTTCTTTAGCTTTTCTTAACGTTTCAGCTTCCTCATTTCTAATAATATGAAGTTGTGAGAGGTTGTACATTACAACATTTCTATCCTTTTCAAACAGTCCGATTATATCAAGTAGTATATTTTTAAAAAGTTCAAACTCTTCATTTTCAATAATACCTTCACGACCTGATTTATCTTGAAAACTTTCGTTGTGTAGTCTCGATATTTTAATTGTTCCAGCTATTTGATTTGGTCTGATTCTATATCCTCCTAACCTTTGACCAACTCCACCAGGACTTTGAGCTTGTCTTTCGCCTAATCTTAACCAGTCATCGCCATTTTCACCATAAGGTCTAATTCGGAAATCATCTCTAAATATTTTAATGCCTCCAAATTTTTTTAACCAAGATTTTCTATTTGCACTATTGATACTCTTATACGGGTACTTTTTTAAATCCCCATCTTCTTTGTCATCAGAAATTGTATTTTTTAAAAAATAAAAAGTAAAATCAAACTTGCCAACTCTTTCTAGTAATTCTTTATCTACTTTTTCGGACATTAATTTTTCAATATGTAAGTCAAATTTAATATTCTCGTTTTTAAAATTTTCAAGTTTAAATGGAGAGTTTTTCATCATATCAAACTCAAATAATTGTATGTACCTATTTTCTAAGACATCAACATCAAGTTCATTTCTTGAAACTTCTATGTTTAATATTTTATCGTTTTCTTTGTTATAAGTGGCTTTTAACTTATAATCATAATCATCATAATAAGCTCGTTTTAAAGTACCAAACTCTTCTAAATTACTAAGTAAGAATAAATCAATTCCAAAGTCGTTCTGTTCCTCCGGTGGAAGAAGCATCTCTAAGTTACCAAATAGCTTTCGTAATTTATCCTCATTCCATTCATCATTGAGTTCTGTTATTTCAATTACAGTACCTGACTTAAAATCAACTTTTTCTAATACCTCTTTTATTTTTGGATATGAATCAAATCTGTTTAAATATTCTTGTTTAATATTCAAAGATTCTTTTATCGATAAAACTGCTTCAACATCTGAAACAGTAGCTCCTTTTTTATCAAAATCTTTCCAGTCAACAGTCCATTCAAAACCTAAATTGTTATCATTTGGTACAACTGTAGTAATTGGAGTTTCTTTTAAATCATCTTCATTTGCATTCTGATCTTCATCTTCGATTTCTAAAATAGTGGGAAGTGAAATCATGTTTGTAAGCATACCCAATCTGTTTAATGCAAAACGCCCAATACCTTTTGCACCAGTTTTTATTCTGCCAGCTTCTGTTGTATGTTCATATAACTTATTATCTGTTCCAATAGTCATCCATTGGTTTTGAATTATTTTGTCATACATTCCAATTCCGTTGTCTATGATATAAATACAACTGTTTTCTTTCTCGAACTTTTCAATTTCAATTTCAATACCTTCATCATTTAATATTTTTTCTTTTTTGATTTTTAAATCAAAAATTAATATGCAATTATTAGCATCAGCATCATAAGTGTTTTTAACTAACTCAATTACTGCACCTTCTTCGGTTGAGAAATTTTCTAAACCAATTAGTTTAGCAGTTCTTGCTGAAACTTTAAAAGGTATTTTCATAGTATTATTGGTCATTGAATAAAGAAGTTAATTTTACATTCAGCTTTTCAGCAATTTGAATAAAAGTTTTAATTGGTGGTTGTACTTCATTTGTACACCATCTAGAAATAGTAGCTTCATTTTTACCTAATTGTTCAGCCAACAATTTACTACTAACATTCTTTTCAGCTAGAACTACTTTCAATCTATTAATTGCTTTTTTACTCATAATAATTGCATAATATGCAAATATATTGAATAATATACAATTATAGATTAGCAATCAATGTAAAATTTAAGGTTATACAATTCACTTATTTTATCTTGATTTTCCTTTAATTGTCCAATCTCAATAAATGCGATATCATTCGCAAATGATTTTTCTCCAATTAAATGCTCAATATGGACGTAAACTGCTTCTCGAAGTCTTGGATTGTCTTTGTGGACGATGTAGTTTTTGATGAATACTTTAATTCCTAAATCGGTTTCTTTTTCCTGGTTCTTTATTGGAATAAAATACATTTCACTTATTTTTAAATAGATACCGTAATATTCAAGAGGTTTATCGGTGCCGTTTTCGTATTTGGTCAAGTTGGTTTCGGGTTGGAGGAATGCAATTATTTTCCAACGATCTACAACTGGTGCATGATGAACTAGTAATTCTACTTCTTTGAAAAGATAAGGATTACCATTTGCTGTAATAATTAGTTCGGCATTTTTGCTTTTGTTTTTTATGATTAAATCAAGGTCTTTATTGTATTGATGTAGTGTATCGATTAGTTTCTCGAAATGTAATTTTAGTTCTTGTTTTGGAATTTCGTTTAGGAGTAGGAAAACGAAGTTATTTTGTTGGAAGTGGTTCCAGAAGTTAGTTATTTGGTTCATGATTTTTGGTTTTGCACGTTTCACTTACAAAATATTGGCACACAGATGACACGGATTAAACGGATTGACACTGATTTTTTTCGCGAAATGAAGGTTAGCGTTTATCAGGTGTTGATTTTTCATAAGCAATTAGGTTTATCATCTCACGTAAACGGCTTCTAACTCTATTTCCATAATGCTTTTCTATTTCTGAAGCTGATAGATTTGTTGTTACATGTGTTTGAATCTTTTTAGTTGTGAAAATATCATACCTGCTTAATAAAACCTCTGCCATCACATTACATTCGTTTCCA
>NZ_JAYVFH010000270.1:0-2529 GCF_043773265.1 Flavobacterium sp.
CATGAACATCCATCGTTACAACAAACCAATAATATTGAATTTTGTAAAACGGATAATGATCAGGTGATTGCCTATTATAAATTTGATGATGACAAACAAGATGAAACCTTAATGATTTGTAACATTGATCCGTATTATGCGAAGCAATCTTGGGTACAATTACCCTTAAAATCAATGGGAATCAAGGAAGGGCAAGCCATTAGAGTTATTGAATTAATTACAGGAAATAGTTATATTTGGGATAAAGAATGGAATTTTGTTGAACTCTATCCAGTTTTACCTTTTCATTTATTTAAAATACATAAATAATTATGAAAAATGACAACCAAGATACATTTGCAACATCATTCAAATTCAAAAACGAATGGAAAGATGCTTTAAGTGATGATCAATTTATCAAAATTTTTTCATCAGATATTCTAGAAAATTATATAATCAATAAACGATGGTATGGAGGAAAGTCAAGCACACTAAAATATATAGAGGTCGTTGATAATTTTAAAATTAATTCAAAAAACAATACTTATTATGGAGTTTTACTAGAAGTAAATTTTAAAGAAGCATTTTTTCAGAATTACTTTATGCCAATTGCTTTTATGACATCCGATGAATTGGACACAAACACAATAATTGCTCCAGCAAAATTCGGAAATATAGAAGGTTTTTTGGTCGACGCATTACACCAAGATGATTTTAGAAAATTATTATTTAATAAAATTGCAAATGCAGATGAAAACAGTAAAGACAAACTTAAATTCCATAAAGGAAAATCATTATTAGAAAAAGAATACATTTCGTCTAAATTTATGGGAGTTGAACAAAGCAACACCTCAATAATTTTTAATGACACATTAGTTTTAAAAATTTTCAGAAGAATTTACGTCAGTACCAATCCAGATTACGAAATCAGCCGTTTTTTAACTGAAAGAATGGACTTTAAAAGCAGTCCAGCATACACAGGAAGCATCAATTTAAACCTTTCTGAAGGCAACATCACACTCGGTTTAATGCAAGAATTAGTTCCCAATCAAGGTGATGCTTGGAAATTTATGCTAGAACAAACCGATGGTGTTTTCGAAAACCTATCACGTAAAAAAATAAAAATCGATAAACTACCCAACATAGATTTATTCAAACGATTAAAAATAAACGAAATTCCACCAGAAATCATCGATTGGGTTGGATTAAATCTATTTTTAAAAATTCAAACACTAGCTCTTCGAACCGCCGAAATGCACATTGCACTTGGCAGCGATATTCACGACACCGCTTTCACACCAACAACTTACAACGGCGATTACACCGTTTGGCTAAAAAATAGATTGCTATATCAGTTTCAAAACCGATTAAATATTATAGAAAACAGCTTACACAAACTAGACGGAATGGCGCTAGATTTGGCAAATCAGTTTCTAGAAAACAAAAAATTAATCCGTAAACATTTCGTAGATTTCGATTGGACCAAAATGAAATCCGAGCGCATCAGAATTCACGGCGACTATCATTTAGGTCAAGTTTTAGTCAATAATGACGATTTTTATTTACTAGATTTCGAAGGCGAACCAGAAAGCACAATTCGTGATAGAAAAGTAAAACAACCACCATTAAAAGACGTTGCCGGAATGTTTCGTTCCTTTCACTACGCCATTTACGCCACCATTTTCAACAATGCCGACAAGTATCCATTCGAGCAAGAAGAACTATTTAAAGCAGGCGAATTATTGTTTAAATATCTTGTTGGTGCATTCCTAGAAACCTATATCGAAAAAGCCCAATCAGGCAATTTAAACATAGGTTACAACCACGAAATCAACTTTTTACTAAAATATTGCATCCTCGAAAAAGCCGTTTATGAACTTGGTTACGAACTAAATTCACGACCAAGATGGGCAGTAATTCCGCTGCGAGGCATACAAACAATTATGGATTATTAAAATATCCTAACAGGTTTTTTTTTAACCTGTTAGGTAATAATTAAAAGTTTCATTTGAAGCGAATGGCTTGGGCATTTTAGCAATCCATTTTCACGCTTTCCGTTCCAATCTTTTTTCAATTGCCTTGGTTTTAAACCCAAGGCAATTGAAAAAAGGATTTCCACTATAATCGTGGCTATAAGATTTATGTATTGATTAAAAATAATTTAAAATTAAAAAAGATATTTTAAAAAGAATATTTAGATATTTAAAAATAAATCTAAAATCGAAATTCACTTTGTCATCCTGAGCGTAGTCGAAGGAACGCAAACGAAGTCGTTTTAAAAAAACAAAGATTATCATAATAAAATAAATCTAAAATTGAAATTCACTTTGTCATCCTGAGCGCAGTCGAAGGAACGCAGTCTAAGGAACGCAATCAAATTAAAGTTGAAGGAATAAAATAAACAACAAAATAAAAAATGAAATTTTATTACGTTTACATATTAAGATGCAAAGACAATTCACTTTATGTAGGAATTACAAATGATGTAGATAGAAGAGTAGACGAACATAACGATGGGAAATTACCAAATGCTTACACATACAAAAGAAG
>NZ_JAYVFH010000271.1:0-3911 GCF_043773265.1 Flavobacterium sp.
TTTTGGTTTTTTATAATCACCTGAAATCGAAGTGTTTGTTGAATTGTTTTATCCAAATTGGATAATAAAACTAATCAAATTGCAAAAGAAAACACATAAATATCACAAAAACTTGTGGATAAACTTAATAATTAATTTTTATTAAAATCAATGTGAATATTATTGATTGATTTTATTAAATCCTGTTGATTTTTTTTGCCATAAATTTGAAAGCTCATCGAAGTTGACAGGATTTACAGATTTTTGTTCAATTAACCTTCCTCTTAAAAATGCTCTATATAGTATTGTTTCTATAAAATAATCTTCATTAACATAATAAGGATTGTATTTTGTTTTTAGATTTATATCAAAAAGTTTTGCTGTATTGTTTGACCAAAATGCTTTCCAACCATTCTTGTAGTTTTTAATGAGATCAAAAGTTGTGAAGCCTGTTTGTCTGTGGATAAGTTTTACCAATATCTGCCCTTGTTTTCTTGAAAGTTTTTTTAATTGAATCTTAAATTCATTCTCCATATAATCCTCAACAATTTTAAAATATTTTTTTTTCTCCTTGTTTGATTTTAGTTTATCCATATTAGAATTTAAAGCAATTAATCTTTCGGAAGCAGTTTTAGCATATGGATAAACCTTATAAACTCTATTTTGGAGCAACAAAAATTGTTTTTGTGCTTCTGGATCTAGTTTCTCCTTATTAATTTGAACTTCTTCCAAAAAAACTGTATCTCTCAACATCGAAATTGTATCTCCATCAAGAACAATAAATTTTTCGTTTTTTATACTATCTGTTTTTATTTGAGCAAAAAACAAATTAGAAATAAAAAAAAATACTATTAAAAAAGAATGTTTAATCATAATTCTAAAATTGAATGTAAAAATATGAAATATTCATAACAAGTGTAATGCCAAATTTATATTTTAGCAAAAAATTTAATATGAAAACAAAGACAATACTATCAAAATCATCTATTTCTTTTTTAGAAAAATACTTAAACAACTCTTCTCCAACCGGTTATGAATTTCAAGGACAAAAACTTTGGATGGAGTATTTAAAACCATATGTTGATACTTTTATAACAGATACATATGGAACAGCTGTAGGAATAATAAATCCAGATGCAAAATTTAAAGTTGTAATTGAAGGCCACTCTGATGAAATTTCATGGTATGTTAATTATATTACTGACAACGGACTTATTTATGTTATCCGAAACGGTGGTTCTGATCATCAAATTGCACCTTCTAAACGTGTAAATATTCACACTAAAAATGGAATTGTAAAAGGAGTTTTTGGTTGGCCAGCAATTCATACAAGAAATCGCGGGAAGGAAGAACCTGCAACTTTACACAATATCTTTATTGATTGTGGTTGTGCTACTAAAGAAGAAGTTGAAAAACTTGGAGTTCATGTTGGTTGTGTGATTACTTATCCTGACGAATTTATGATTTTAAATGAAAACAAATTTGTTTGCAGAGCAATTGACAATAGAATGGGTGGTTTCATGATTGCAGAAGTCGCTCGTTTATTGAAAGAAAATAATAAAAAACTTCCTTTTGGATTATATATTGTAAATGCAGTTCAAGAAGAGATTGGTCTTCGTGGTGCAGAAATGATTACTCAAACAATAAAACCAAATGTTGCAATTGTTACTGATGTTTGTCATGATACATCAACTCCTATGATTGATAAAAAAATTGAAGGTGATTTACAAATGGGAAAAGGTCCAGTTATAGCATATGCACCAGCAACTCAAAATATACTACGTGAATTAATCATTTCTACTGCAGAAGAAAAGAAAATTCCGTTTCAAAGGCACGCAACTTCACGAGTTACAGGAACAGATACTGATGCCTTTGCATATAGTAATGGCGGTGTTCCATCTGCATTAATATCACTTTCTTTGCGTTATATGCATACAACCGTAGAAATGGTTCATAGAGAAGATGTTGAAAACGTAATAAAATTAATATATGAAAGTATACTGAAAATTGAAAATAATCATAATTTCTCTTATTTTAAATAATATTTTAAAATGTAATAATGAAAAAAGTTCCAAATCTTAATAGCTTTGGAACTTTTTTTTATTTATTTTTTTAAATACTCTAAAACATTATTTTCAATACGTTTATTTATTTCAGAAACTTCTGCTTTTATAAATTTTTCACCTAATATATTTTCATACAATTCAATATAACGATTGGAAACTAATTCAATATAATCATCTGTCATATCTGGAATTTTCTGTCCTTCTTTTCCTTGAAAACCATTTTCTATTAACCAACGACGCACAAATTCTTTAGATAATTGTTTTTGCTCTTCGCCTTCATCTTGTCGATTTTGATATCCTTCTAAATAAAAATAACGTGAAGAATCTGGTGTGTGAATTTCGTCAATAAGCACAATTTTTCCATCTCGAGTTTTTCCAAACTCATACTTTGTATCAACCAAAATTAATCCGCGTGTAGCTGCAATTTCTGTTCCTCTTTGGTACAAAGCACGAGTATATTTTTCTAAAACTAAATAATCTTCTTCGGTAACAATTCTATTTGATAAAATAGCTTCACGAGAAATATCTTCATCATGAGAACCATTATCAGCTTTGGTAGTTGGAGTTATAATTGGAATTGGAAATTTATCATTTTCCTTTAATTCTTCAACCATTGTTACACCACAAATAGTTCGTTTACCAAGTGCATATTCACGAGCTGCATGACCAGAAAGATAACCACGAATTACCATTTCAACTTTAAATGGCTCACATAAATGTCCAACAGCAACATTCACATCTGGAGTCGCAATTAACCAATTCGGAACAATATCTTGTGTCAATTGCATAAATTTAGTAGCAATTTGATTCAAAATCTGACCTTTATACGGAATTCCTTTTGGCATTACAACATCAAATGCAGATAATCTATCGGTGGCAATCATCACTAATAGTTCATCATTAATATTATAAACTTCTCTTACTTTACCGCGATAAACCGATTTTTGATTAGGAAAATGAAAATCTGTTGTAGTTATTGTGTTCATTATATTTAGGGTTAATCTAAACTTGATTTAAGAATTTATTTTTTTATGAAATTCTTCAGGTTATGGATGTTGTATGTTTAGCAAAAATACTGCGTTTAAAAGAGAAATACAATTATTTTATTTACTTAAAACATATTTTCTTATAACAATATTAAACAACCTATATCCTAAGAATTTTCTTAAATATTTCATCAAATTAGCATCAAAACCTATTGAAAATCGTCTGAATCTTTTTGATGGATTTTCTGCAATTTCATAAATTTTTTCTAGAACAGAATCTGTAAGTTTATGATTATCAACCGTTTTTTTATTCATTATAGTGTCTATACTTTTCATCATAGAATTATATGAATCAATGTCAGATTTTTCAGATTTGGCTACATTTTTTTGAAAATTCGTTGGAACATTACCAAACTGAACAGTACAAACACTTATATTAAAATCCATTAACTCATATGCCATACACTCTGAAAGACTTTCTACAGCTTTTTTGGTAGAATGATAAAAACTTCCTAACGGCAAATTTACTAAGCCAGCAATTGAGGTGATATTTATAAACTGGCCTTTCATTTGTTGACGAAAATGTGGAATAAAAGCACGGCAAACCTTGACAACTCCAAGCCAATTGACATTAACAATAGCTTCAATTTTGGCATCTTCAGATAATTCTACAAAACTGCGATAGCCAATACCTGCATTATTGATAATTACATCAATAGATTTGTAATCGTTAAAAATTGACACTTTTGCTTTTTCAATGCTTTCAGAACAAGTTACGTTGAGTTCGTAACATTTTATGTTTGGAAATTTTTCAAAAACATCTGCTCCTTTTATACAAAGCATTGTAGCAATGACATTCCAACCTTTTTTAGAAAAATGA
>NZ_JAYVFH010000272.1:0-9342 GCF_043773265.1 Flavobacterium sp.
ATTGGAAACTTGTAATTTGTAAACACACTCAACAAAACTAAATTAATTACATACCAAGGATGCACCGTTGTAGAAATAAATAAATACAATGTAATAATCTTTAATGCATTGGTTGCTATAGCTTCAACGGATTTATTTTTCTTTACCAGAGCAAAAAATAAAACAATTGCAATTGTAATTATAGGTGTAATTTTTCCTACCGTATGTATTATATTGTATCCTTTTACATAAAAGCCAACTTCTCGAACCAAATAATAAATACTTGCATTGAACTCAAAATTGGTGAACCAAAGCGAAATGGTTTCTATATAGTTGTTGGTGAGCATTGGATTTAAAAAAGGGAGAAAAAAAAGCACATTCAAACCGATGATTAAAGTATAAAATAATATACTTTTTTTAAATCCGAAATACTTAAAAAATAATGGTAAAAGTAATAATGGCAGTAATTTTGCAGATATTGATAAGGCAATAAAAACGGCAGCAATAATCCATTTATTTTGTATAAGATAATACATTCCTACGACAAAAAAGAACAACATCACACCTTCAAAATGAAGATTTCCTGTAAGCTCTAAAATCACTAACGGATTTAAAAAATACCAAAAAATATTTTCAGTGTTTTTGTTGAAATGTATTAGAATTTTTCTTCCATAATAATATATTCCAATATCAGCTAGGATAATTATTATTCGCAAAACCATTGTTGAAACCAATATCGATTTTCCTCCAATAAACGCTGAAATAGCAAATAATAATTGATTTACAGGCGGATAATTGCTGTAATGTGAAGCACTTAAACTTCCCATTTTTTCATATAAATAATTGGCATTTGTAAAACTTGCAATGGTATTTATAATAGTATCTGGTTTATATTGAAACGGATTTATTCCTGATAAAATTGCATTTCCATCCCAAATAAAGCGGTAAAAATCTTGGGATAAAGCTGGTGTAGAAAATAAAAACAGTATGCGATATATAACACCAATTTTGAAAAATGTCTTCTCATATTCTTGAGTTTGCAACAACGAAATCATCCCGATAAAAGCCAAAGTATATAAAAACAAAAGCCAATAAAACTGCTCTCTTTCAAAAAAATAACCCAATATAAAATAAGCAATAACACTAATTGTAGTTGCTATGTAAATTTGATATTTGGTAAAAAAAGCATCCAAATTAATTGGTTTTTAACGATTGAACAAAAACATAACTAAACCCAAAAAACAACATTAAATGAAATGGGAATAACGCAAAATCATTGAGTTTAAAACCACTAAACAATCCAAAAAGGAAATACAAAACCAGAAAACCCTCAATTATGGTGTTTTTAGAAATTTTTCTAGAAATGTAAATATTCTCCTTCCATTTTTCTTTTAATGCTTCAATATTAAATTTTGGTGTTCTAATAAATTCGCTTTTTTTGCCTAATAATCCTTCTAAAACAGCAATCGAATTTTGAAAAGAAAACCCCATTGCAATAGCGTAAAAAGTAAAAAACATTCCAATATAATTTATAAAATTTTTAAATCCGCCACCTTGAATATTTTTATAGGTAAACCAATAACAAGTAAAGAAAATTATTGAAGTAACAATAAAGAAAATCATAATGTCAAAATACCAACCAATGTGACTAAAATAGTTTTTTACAAATAGCATTGGAACGCTTAAAACTGCCATTGTAAAAATACATAAAAACATAGAACTATTTAATAAATGCAATAATCCGTGAAATTTTGTTTTTCTTGTAATGGTAGTTGAAGCAATCACTTTGGAAGCCATTTTAACAAAATTTTCTGCTCCACCTTTATTCCATCTAAATTGTTGCGAACGCGCAGCACTAATAATTGCTGGCAATTCGGCAGGCGTTTCTACATCTTCTAAATAAATAAATTTCCAGTTTTTGAGTTGTGCTCTGTAACTCAAATCTAAATCTTCTGTAAGTGTGTCGCTTTCCCAGTTTCCTGCATCAATAATACACGATTTTCGCCAAACTCCAGCTGTTCCATTAAAATTGATACAATGTTGTTTTGAATTTCGTCCGGTTTGTTCTAACGTAAAATGAGCATCAAGTGCAAATGCTTGAATTTTAGTAAGAATGGAATAATTTCGGTTTAAATGTCCCCAACGAGTTTGAACTACACCTACTTTTGTATTTTTAAAGTTGGGAATTGTTTTTAGCAACCAATCTTTATCTGGCATAAAATCGGCATCAAAAATAGCGATGAATTCACCTTTAGCAGTTTCTAAACCTTCTTTTAATGCTCCAGCTTTAAAGCCAGTTCTAATTTGTCTAGTAATGTGTTTAATATCAATTCCTTGACTAGCATATTTTGCAATAAGAATTCGTATTAAAATTACACTTTCATCGGTGCTATCATCTAAAACTTGAATTTCGAGTTTGTCTTTTGGATAGTCTAACAAAACAATATTTTGTAGTAATCGTTCAATTACATATTTTTCATTATAAATGGGCAATTGTATTGTAACTAATGGAATTTCATTAGCATTTAAAAAATTGAATTTCTCAATAAACTGTATGGTTTTTTTACTTTTTATATAATTTAAAAGTAGGTTGAGTTGTGCTAAACTATAGAAAAAAATCAACAGAATTGCAATTGTGTATATAAAGAGAACGATGTACGAAAGAACTAAAATCATATTATTTTTTAAATGTATATTTCATTATCCAACCAATTATTTTTACTCCAGCCATAATGGTTCCTTTGACTGTTCCTGATACTTTAGAAACGCCAATTCGATTTTTATAACGAACTGGAATTTCTACATAACTCATTTTTTGTTTCAAGACTTTCAACTGCATTTCTACTGTCCAACCATAGGTTTTGTCTTCCATTTGAAGTTGTAATAACTTATCATATTTTATAGCACGAAACGGACCTAAATCTGTAAATTTTGCTTTAAAAAATACTTTCATTAAAAATGTTGCTAACCAATTTCCAAACACTTGTTGTGGTGTCATTGAACCTTTTTCTCTTAAATTTGAAACTCTAGCTCCAATTACAAAATCGATATTTTGGTTTAAAATTGGAGCAACCAGTTTTGTCAATTCTTCAGGATAATCAGAATAATCGCCATCTAGAAAAACTATAATATCTGGTTTAGTTTCTAAATTCATAATGTATTCCATTCCTTTTAAACACGCATAACCATATCCTTTTCTAGTTTCTAAAAGCACTTTTGCTCCAGCATTATTTGCTACTTCTTCTGTTTTGTCTGTTGAATTATTACTGATAACAATTATTTCATTAACACCATTCGGAATTTCAGCAATTACATTTGCAATAGCTTTTTCTTCGTTGAATGCCGGAATAATTACTTTTATGATACTCATCTTATTTATTAGTGTAAACTATTCCTATACTAAATCCTTTTTCTTTTCTCACGTTTCTTCCGTCTAATGTTTGTGTTAGTAACGTACTAATTCCAAAATTTTTATTGAGTTGATAATACACATTCGCACTTAAATTAGTAAAATTAACTCTGTTATTTGCAAATGCTGATAATCCGCCTTGAGCGAAAAAATCATCTGAAAAAATATCATTTCCTTTTTCAGAATTTTGAATCGTTAATCTTGCATCGGTGTACCATTTTGATTTGGCGTAACCTATTTTAAAATTGAAAATATTCGCATCTGGAATTTTATAATCGTCTCTAGTTTCTTTAAAACTTCGAGCATATAAACCTTCGGCAAACCAACCTTTTTTTATCTTATATTGTACAATTGCAAACGGATTTATGGCTGTAACTCCGTGACCTAATGCAATAATTCCTTGCTCGGTGTAATTGGTTAAAGGTGTTGAAAAACCCAAACCTGAACTGACAGTTAAATAACTGGTTTTGTATTTTTTAAAAATCAATCTAAAATTTACATTCAATTCAACATCTTGAAAACCTTGTTGCGATGGTTTATTGGTAACTGGATCTGGAGCGTTGTTTTTATTATAAATATATAAATAAGGAACATTGGCAGTTGCATAAAACCAATCTTTGAAAGAATAACTACCAAAAATATTCACGATTTGTGTATCAATGGTTCCAAATTCTGCTGGAACTATATCGATTAATTCCTTGCCTGCAAAAAGTTCTTTTCCGCTTTTATAGGTAAAATTTGAAGCAACAACTAATTTGCCTTTCGGATTAAAAAACCCTGAAACGGCATATTGACAATAATTTTGTTGAATCACAAAAAAGAAAAGCAACATTAGGATACTTTTCATTTTTGATACATTAAATAGTTTACTATTTGATAGTTTTTTCATCTAATTAAGTAAATAACTATTGTCTTTTTTAAATTCTTCTAAATCGGTCCAGGTCTTCACTTTTTTTCCATTGCTATATTTCTCTGCTTTAATGATTTCTCCTTTGGAATAAATTATTGAAAGACCGTTCATTTTATCGTTTCTAAATTCACATTTTTTAATAATAATTTGCTTTTCGTCGTAAAAAATCCACCAATTTACTTTTTGATTATTTTTATAATGACCTTCTTCTTTTTTTAAACCGTTTTCATAATAGTAAAACCAGTAATCAGTTTTTTTACTATTTACTATCCAACCTTCTTCTTTTAGATTTTTATTAGGATAATAATTTTTTATATAGGTTTTGGAGTCGGAATTTCCGAAAGAGGTTAGAAAAAATAGGACAGTGAAAATTTTCAACATAATACCTATCGCAATTGATTAATTTTCTCATTCACTTTCTGAACAAAAACACGGTATTCTTGGGGTACAAGATTGGGATTAGATTCTAACTCCCATATTTTTGTAACCCCATTTTTGGTAAGTTGTATATATATAGCACCGTCGTCAAAACTACTTCGATTACCAATTCTTCGCTCTTCAGCTAGTATTCTATTAGGAAAATATTTAACCAAGTCTTTAGTAAGATTAAATTTATCGGAACCTAAATCAACTAAACGCTCTGGATTATCATTATAATAAAACTTAAATTGATTTATATATGTAAAATACGTTAAATTTCTAAAAACTTGATTTTTTGTTAGTTTATAAAACGTGTAACCATATTGACCTTTTGGACTGTACCTTATAAAAACAAGACTGTCATTTTCGTTTAAAACTAGTTTCTCGTCCTGATTATTGTTTGAAAAGGAATAAAGCAATGTTATTAGTAATAGGCAAAATAAATTTTTCATAATATTAAATTTTTAATTTTTAAAATATAAGTTACTTGTTTAAAAAACAATAGAAACTTATAATATTCTACTTTTTCAACTTCAAGATTTTTTGTGATGATTTTTTTAGTTTTGTATTACAATTTTTTTTGTTTCTACAACTTTTTCATTTTGTTTTAGCACAAATAAGTAAATCCCATCAACTAAGTTTTCGCTTTTAATGGTAACTTCATTTGAATCTAAATTTTCTATTTGCTTCACTTTTTCCCCAAGTAAATTATAAATTTCGAAGCTAACATTATAAAGACCGTCTTCTAAAATCAATCTTGTTTCTGTTGAGAACGGATTTGGATAAATCTTAAATTTTTGATTCTTTAAATTATAATTTTCAGTTATCAATGTTGGAGCTGGACAAATTATTGGAGATAAACCAAGTGCTAATCCAATGTTATAAACATTTACATTATTTTGATAACTACAATTAATATTATATCCTGGCTCACCAGTTAATTCATAGGATGGTCTTAAAGGATGTTGAACATTACCAACACCTTCAATCCATGTTTCAGCACTTGAAAGTGTAGATGTTGGATCAGTTAAATTAAACTCTCTTCTTTGACCACCATTTACATTAACACTGGATATATGATTTACAGTGTATAAGTTACCATTTCCTAATAAAATAGTACTTCCTACTTGCAAACTAAAATCACACATTAATACATCAGAATTATTTATTCTTCTATAAACTCTTTTAGTTGCTATATCTTCACGAATATATATTTCAGTTTGAAAATCAACATCGATAAATTTTTTATATGTAAATGAACCAATAACAAAATCTACACCTTGTTCAATCGATACGAATTGGGGTCCATCTAGTGAAGAGAATCCAATAATCCATGAAGAGTTATTCAACATTGGAAAGTAGGTTTGCGAAAATGACTTTTGAATAAGAAAAGTCAAGAATATAATTCTAAAAAGTAATTTTGTTTTCATAATTTTTAAATATATTATTTATTTCTACTTTACCAATGTAACAGTTATATAGGATTTTGTTTTTCATTTTTAAATAAAACTAATTAGCATTAAAGTTGATGCTAATTAGTCCATTAATTTATTCTTTAATTATTTTACTTGTAAAAATTTCATCATTAAAAAAAATCTTTACAATGTAAATTCCTTTTGGTTTATCAAGTATATCAATTTCTAAATTTCTTATATCTTCAAAATTCATTTTTAGTACAGTATTCTCAAACAAATCATTAATAATTATATTTCCATTACTATTATAATCAGACTTAAAATAAAACTTCCCAGTACTTGGATTTGGAAAAATTATTAATTTCACTCTTAAATCTTTTATTTCTACAAGTTCTTCTTCAAAGTTTTTAATAGGAATATCGTTATTAAAACTTCTAGCCGAATTTGGTAACGAAATGATTTTAGCAGACATGTCAGACCCGCTTTTTGCAACAAATCCTGGACTGAATATTATAGCATTTCCTGCTCTAAAGTTACACACAACTCCCGAATTAACTTCAAAACCTCCTTTGTTATCTGCAATTACATTATTGGCTGCGTCATACTTTATATCACCAATATAAATTTCTCCTGTAACAATACTTCCACCAGTAGTGGTTGCAGCTGTATATCGATACAAATAAGGAACTGAAGTATCGTTTGCTACAAAAGGAGAACCATTTGCTCCATCTAAAATTACTTTTGCATTTTTTGCATACCAAACATCCATATTCCTTCCAGTACCTGCTGATGGTGGACGTGGAATGCTTCTTGAATCTAAAACTTGACCAGAAGTTGTCGGGACATTATATTGAAAAATTGGATTTGCTTGACCCGATAGTGTAAGACTACTTTGATTTCCTGTATTTTGGTCTTCCCATTGTTGCCATAAATTATCTACATAATTGTGGTGTAAATAGAAAACTGGATCTCTAGGCGAGGTTGCGCTATTCATCGTTCCGCCGACCCACACATGCACAAAATCATGGTAATGTTCAATTCTATGCGAAAAATCTGCTACAGTAGAACCTTTTATTGTACCGTTCAAGAAATGAGTTGACAGAGCTAAAGTATTATTGATATCAGTTACAGTCCCTAAAAAACCTCCTCCACCTACATTTCTTGTTACACCAGATCCTGGAAAATTTGCTAAAGATAAAAAATCATTATGCCAGAATTTTGGTGCAGATTGATTTTGGTCTGTTGTCCAGTTCCAAAAAGGAATTGTTAAATAATTGTAATTTGGATTACTATTTCTTAACAAAGTTTCAAAATCAAGTAAATTAAATCGATGCCATGTCAAAAATTGTTCGCCATTAAATCCACCAGTAGTATGTATTACAGATGTAAAATGTTCTGCATGATGATTTGCCAAATTTTGCATTGTGCTATTACTATAAAGTATATTAATAGCATCTCTATAATCATTAATCTCTTGTTGCGTAAACTCTCTATAGTCTTTTCTTATCGATTGTGAAAAGCTAAATTGAATGGAGAATATAACTATCCAATAATAAAATGTTTTTCTCATAATTTCAAATTTTTAAATTAAACTCTTGAGATTATTTGTTACTCATTTTAGCTTCAAGAGCTTCAATTTTTTTGTTTAGCTCAATAATATATAATGTCAATTCTTCTATTTTTTCCATTTGTTTTACTTGCATACTTCCAAGCTCAAGACCATTAATAATTACTTCGTTGGCTTTCGGAATATTAGGCAGATGATTATTCGCATCAATATATTTTTCTAAATCGGATAATGACATGAGTTTATACTCAGTATTAAAAACATAATCAGGGAAAATAGGCGTTTTAACTCTTACTTCAGTTGCTCTAACATTTCCATTACCAAATACAACAAAAGTGTCAGTAAAAGTTGTTCCACTTCCAAAAAGTACAGAAAAAGCTTTTGTATTGGCTCTATCAACAGCGCTTAATATTCCAAATTGAAAGTCTTGAGTGTGTCTAGATTCTGCAAAAATGCTAGCTTTTTGATTTAAATCATTTCTAACCCATAACTTAGAATCATTTGAATTTGTTGCAGCTGGAGGTCCGATCGTCACATTTCCAGTTCTTGTTGTTTGAATTGAAGGAGTTGTTCCGCTCCAAACTTGGGCATCTGCCAGATTATTGATTGAAATCATAATCAATAAAATCATTGTTTTTCTTGTGTTCATAATAAATTGTTTTAATTGTTAATAAATATTTTCTATTTCTGATTTATCAAATCCATCAAATTGACATCATTTCCTAAAAGAATATCATTAGAATTTATTCTTCCTTTTTCGGATGCATTTTCTAATTTTAAAACACCACGCGGACAAACTGCTGAACAAATTCCGCAACCAACACAAGAAGATCGCACAATATTTTCTCCTTTTTGAGCATAACTACGAACATCAATTCCCATTTCGCAATGTGTGGTGCAATTACCACATGAAATACATTGTCCGCCATTGGTTGTAATTCTAAATTTTGAAAACAAACGTTGTTGCAGTCCTAAAATAGCTGCCATCGGGCAACCAAATCGGCACCAAACTCGGTTTCCAAAAATGGGGTAAAAACCAACTCCAATTACTCCAGAAAATACTGAACCAATTGCAAATCCGTACCATTCTCTTAATTTGAAACTGTCAATAAAAAGGATATTTGTATTTCCTGAAAAGAAATTTATTACTAATGAAACAATAATAATTGCAATTAAAGTTCCAATAGTAAATTTGGCATCGGTATCTAAATCCTTGCGTTTGAAAATAAATAAAACACCTGTAAAGACAATTAGAAAACCAACAATTCCATATATAAATTGATTTTTGGTAATGAAACTCAAACTAGGATTATCATTCAAAAAAGTAAAAACAACCGCAATCGTCATGATGAATGATAATGCTAATACAATATGAATAGACCAGCGTTCAAATTTCCATGCTTTTTTTGAAGAATTAGATAAATGACGAAAGCTGTCGCCAGCAGTTTCAGCTAAACCACCACATCCACAAACCCAAGAGCAATACCAACGTTTTCCATAAAAATAAGTCAATATTGGCGAAATGATAAAAATCATAGCTACACCAAATACCAACATAAACATTCCTAGATTCCCACCATTTAAAAGATTTTTAAGATGCCAATCATTAAAAAAGTAATAATTTAATGGCCACATATTTGTC
>NZ_JAYVFH010000273.1:0-3144 GCF_043773265.1 Flavobacterium sp.
TTAAAAACTGCCACAACAACTTTGGCAAATAATTTAATTAAACAGCAAAAAACAAAATTAATTGGAAAAGGAAAAACCGAGCTAGAAAAATTAATTGATAAAAATAAAAAACCTGGTGATACAACCAAAACTAAACTTCCTGTAACTAAAGACGAAGTGAAAACTAAAGCCAAAGATTTACTAAACGGATTGTTTAAAAGAAAAAACAAGATACCATTAAAAAACCTTAAATTATAAATATTATAAAGATTTTATAATATTGCTAATGCTTCATCTGGAGTTAAAATTAACAAACTACTATTTTTAAAATCTTTAGAATTTCTAGTGATAATTGCATCTATACTTTTATTTTTTGCAGAATGATATTGGATTGCATCCTCAAAATCTTTAAAATTAGAATTTAATGCATTTTTTATTGTAGTATTATTTACGTCTGTAGTTTCTATAAATGAATTTAGTTTATTTAAAATTAGCATTGTTTTTTCGTGTGAAGATGTGCTTTTTTTTATATAATAGTATATTGTAGCATATGATAATGCTGATATATAAAGTTTAATTTTTTTATTTATACCATTTTCAAAAATAATTTTTCCGTCATCAGAAAAAGGTTTTCTATCTATTAATACATCAATTACAATATTTGTGTCTAAAAAGAAATTTTTCATTATTTATATTTTTTAAAAATTTCTTCTGATACTATTTTTTTATAATCTAAATCATCATCCAATGGTTTAATACATCCAAGCAAACTAGAAACAATATCAGAAACATCGGCAACGTTATTTTCTTTTTGTTGTAATAATGATTTTAAATAATTTTCGATAATTCCAGATAAGGTTTTACCTTTTTTCTTTGCTAAATTTTTTGCCTCTTTAATTACATTTTCATCTAAAGACAAAGTAAGTTTTGTATTCATATACGTAAATTTAAAAATCAAATATACGTAATATTTTTTAAACCTCAATCGTTACAACATAACCTTCAAAAGTGCGAACATTAAAAACAGTTCCATCTTCAAAGAGTAAATATTGTCCTTTTATACCTTTTAATTTACCAGAAAAATTGGGCAATTTATCAAGATTTAAACTAGTAACTTTTTTAGGATATTCTAAAACCGGAAAATGCATTACATATAAATCTTCCTTAGTTGTATAAAAATATTCTTTAACTTCACTGGGAATTAAATGTTCTAACTTTAATCTTTCGGCAATTAAATCTACAGGTTCATACTCGTTTTTTAGCATTTTTTGCCAGTTGGTTTTGTCAGCATAATGATTTTTTAAAGCAACTTCTGTAATTCCGGCAAGATATCTGTTGGGAACTTCTACAATTGCAATTGCCTCAACTGCGCCTTGATCTATCCAACGTGTTGGTACTTGTGTAATTCTGGTTACACCAACTTTTACTTCACTAGATAATGCTAAATATACAATGTGTGGTTGCAATTGCACACGTTTTTCATACTCTAAATCTCTATCTTCAATTTCTAAATGTGCTGTACTTAATTCTGGTTTCATAATCCAATCTCCAGCAGAAGCACTACTCATAAAACAATCGTAACAAAAACCTTGACGAAAAATTTTCTTCTTTTTACCACAATGTAAACATTGATATCCTTTAAATTGAATTTCTAAATTTTTATTTAAAAGTTGATTTAAATGAAGAAAACTATTTTCAAAAACCAAGTAATATTCTATAGGATTAGAAAATTCTGTTTGCATTTTAGTAAGAACACCTTCGTAAGTCATTTGTTTAAAGTTTCGGGTTTAAAGTTTAAAGTTCAACAAAATTTGTTAATTTTGGTAAAGTTAATATTCTAATTTTAAACTTTGTATTTCCAACCTTGTAAATCGTAAATTGTAATGCCTTTTCCAATAATAAATTCTATAGCAACTTGGGTTTTAAAGCAACGCATTCACCAGATAGAGTTGTTCTTAAAATATCCTAACGAAGTGCAAGAAGAACTGTTGATGAACTTAATTCGTCAAGCAGAAGATACCGTTGTTGGAAAACAATACGATTATAAATCTATTAAAAATTATACTGCTTTCGCAGAAAGAATTCCGGTTTCTACCTACGAAGATTTGGAACCAATGATAGAATTAACTAGAAAAGGAGCGCAAAATGTTTTTTGGAATACGCCAATAAAATGGTTTGCAAAATCTAGCGGAACTACCAATGCCAAAAGTAAATTTATTCCTGTAAGTAGCGAAGCACTAGAAGATTGCCATTTTAAAGGAAGCAAAGATTTGTTGTGTATGTACTTAAACAACAACGAAAATTCTGATATGTTTATGGGTAAAAGTCTTCGTCTAGGCGGAAGTTCTCAAATTTATGAAAATAATAATTCATCGTTTGGAGATTTATCAGCTATTTTGATAGAAAATATGCCAATGTGGGCAGAATTTAGTAGTACGCCAAGCAATAAAACATCATTAATGAGCGAATGGGAAACCAAACTAGATGCAATAATTAATGAAACCAAAAACGAAAATGTAACGAGTTTTGCTGGTGTTCCGTCGTGGATGTTGGTACTTTTAAACAAAATTTTATCAGAAACTAATAACACCAATTTATTAGATCTTTGGCCCAATCTTGAAGTATATTTTCATGGTGGCGTAAATTTTGAACCTTACAAAGAACAATATCAAAAGATTTTACCCAACAAGAATTTTAAATATTACGAAATTTATAATGCATCTGAAGGATTTTTTGCCATTCAAGATTTAAATTATTCTAATGATTTATTGTTGATGTTGGATTACGGAATTTTTTACGAATTTATTCCAATGGATACTTTTGGCACACCAAATCAAAAAGTAATTAAATTGGCAGATGTAGAATTGTTTAAAAATTATGCTATTGTAATTACAACCAATGCTGGACTTTGGCGTTATATGATTGGTGATACAGTTAGATTTACTTCTTTAAAACCTTACAGAATTAGAGTTTCTGGAAGAACAAAACACCATATAAATGTTTTTGGAGAAGAACTAATGGTAGAAAATACTGATAAAGCAATTGCTCAAACTTGTTCTCAATTAAATAGTGAAGTAAAAGATTATACAGTCGCGCCAATTTTTATGAAAGACAAAGAAAAAGGCGCACACGAATGGATGATTGAATTTAAAAAACCTCCAACAG
>NZ_JAYVFH010000274.1:0-2955 GCF_043773265.1 Flavobacterium sp.
ATTCTTGTTTAATTACATTATAGTAAAGTTTTTCTTTTTCTTTGTTTGTCATAAATTTTGTTATTTCTACGATTTTTCAAACTATATCTGCTAACGTCTTGCGGCTTGGCGTCAGTTGGGGATTTGGTTAGCCAAATGTATAAATTTAAGACCGAACTTCCAAGTACAAAACCAACTTTAAAGTTTACCTAAACCCCCAATTGCGCCAAACCGTTGTTGTGCGTTCGTTTTTTTTAAATTGCAATTGCTTCAATATTTACCTTTCCTCCAACTGCACCTAAAACTTTTAGTATTGTTGAGAATTGAGGTTTAGATCCTCCGGAAAGTGCTTTGTATAAACTCGGTCTGCTCAATCCTGATTTTTCAGCAATTTTCGTCATTCCAATTGCTTTTGCTACGTTTCCGATTGCCTCAACCAATTCTTTTTCTGAACCTTGATTTAAAACCTCGTTCAAATATTCCGCAATCATTTCGTTGCTATCTAAATAATCTGCTACTTCAAATTTCGTTGTTTCCATTTTTATAAATTTAATGTGTTCAAAATTTCCTTTGCTTTTTCGATATCTTGTTGTTGAGTCGATTTGTCTCCACCAATTAACAAAATAATCACTTTCCCGTCTTGTTCTTTGAAGTAAACTCGATAACCTTTTGCATAGTTTATTTTGAGTTCTCTAATTCCTTCGCCGAAACTTTCGCAATCTTCGAAATGTTCATCATTTTCGAGTTTTTGGATTCGAATCAAAATTTTGGCTTTTGCTCGAATATCTTTTAATTTTCGTAACCATTTATCAAATTCAGTTGTTTTGTTAATTAAGAACATTTTCTATTTGTATTCATTTGGATACAAATATACAAATTGATTTTATAATTTACTGATTTAATTAATTTATTTTTCTTTCGGTTTTCTTTCGCTCGAAAATGACGCACAACGTCTCGTGGCTTGGCGTCAGTTGGGGATTTGGTCAGCCAAATGTATAAATTAAAGACCGAACTTCCAAGTACAAAACCAACTTTAAAGTTTGCCTAAAACCCCAATTGTGCCAAACCGCTGTTACCTGCTGTACTTATTTTTCTATTCTTATTAATTTTCCGTTTTCAAAATATAAATTTTTTTTCCAAGAATAATACCAATATACTTTTGTAATATTTTCATAAATTATTGTCGATTTGTCAAACGGTTTTCCCCACGACATTTCACACATTTCCTTGGTCATTCCAATAACAATATTATTATTATTTACAAGGTTTCCATAGTAATCTCCAAACATTGCTATGCATTTATTTAAATATACTTTTTCTTTGGCAAGTCTTTTTTCGGTTTCACTTTGTTTTAATTTTTTGTTTCTAGCAATTAATTGTGCTTGTTGAAGTTTTTTGTCATTTTCTTCATTAACATAATCTTCATATATTTTGAAGTTTAAGTTTTCGCCATTTAATCCTTTAAATATTATTATTTGCCCTTTTTCGTTAGTCAATTTATATGCAATAAAATAACTACCCATTTTTAATTTATAGTCGTCTTTTGCAAAAATTTCTTTTTTGCTTAATAATGTAACTTCACAATTCCAAATTGATTTGTTTGGAAGATTAAATTTCTCATTTTTTGAAAAATCAGTAGTTTCAAAGTTTTCATTTGATAAAACAGCAATAATTTTTTTTGAATTATAAATTTCTTTTTGTTTCACAAAATAAGGAACAAGTATGAAGTAATTTAGGTTGAAAACGTATATTTGTTCCTTTGTAATATCATCTTGAATTTTGAATATAATTTTTGACATATCATAAATGTCATAATTATTAAATCCAACATCGTCTATATAATTGTCATAATTATCATTTCTATTATTAATAAGTTTTTTTATATTATCCAGAATTGTTTTCATTTCTTCTCCTGTATAAACATCAATTACAGTATAATATTTATTTGAAACTTCATCTGCGTTTGTATTTATTGATGCATAAGCATTACCATTTACTACGCCAGAATAATAATGAAATGGTTTATATTTATAGGTGAAAATATTTTTATAAATTTTGTTAGTTTTACTACCCATATTATCCACCATTTTTAATTCTCTTATTGGATCAATATTTACTTTTGATAAACTGTCTGCAAACATAAACGGATATTCTTTTCCTACATAACTAAAATCTTCATTATTATTATATTTAGGTAAATAAATTTTTTGACCAATATACATTTTATAATTTATTAAATCTTCTTGTTCTTTGTAATCGTAAATACTATCAAAAGGAATAGGTTTTGGCTCTACAACTTCTATTCCTTTTTTCTCAACACTTCCTATAGTAATTTGAGAAAAAGAAAATATTGGAAAAAGAAATAATATAACTGGAATTGATTTTTTTACCATTTTTAAAAAGTTTTCGGTGAATTTGGATTTATTAATGAAATATTTTGTTTCGTTTTGTATTCCTTTCCATTCAAAATGAATTACTCTTTGCGACATAATTGTAAAATTTCTACACTTTTCAAGTATGTTTTTATCTCTGTCATTGAACGAATTAAATAAATCTTCGATTTCTTTAATTATTAATTTATCAATTTCATTATCAGGATTTAGCATCAGTTTTAAATAATTATATTTCAAGATAATTAGTTGATTATTTTCGGTATTTTCTTTATCATTATTTCCTTCATATTCTATTAGGCTAATATATTCGGCTAATGTATTTCTTAATTTCTCTATATAATTAATTCGCTCTTTCGTAATTACGTTTACAAAAAGTAATTTTTTTGCATTAAAAATTAACAATAAAATTGATACTGTAAGTGTTCCAATTGAAATGTATTCTGTTATCGTCATTTATGCGGTCATTTTTTTTAGTATAGCAGGTAACGTTTTGCAGCTTGCAGAAGTGGCGGATTAAGGAAGCATAAACTTTCGGTTAAACACTGACTTTGCAAGTACAAAACCAACTTCAAATTAAGCCCAA
>NZ_JAYVFH010000275.1:0-3809 GCF_043773265.1 Flavobacterium sp.
GCAATTTTTGTAATTCCCATCCAATGTCCGCCAGGTGTAATTTTCTTTTTGGCAAACATCATATGTCCTTGATTTACGGTTACATAAGGATTGCAATCCCAAAATTGAGCCATTTTTATTTCTTCTGATGTATCACCTTTTTCAATCATTATTTTACTAATGTCATAAACTTCTTGTACTTGTTTGAAAAACGGCGAATTTTTATCGGTTGAATATGTCAAAGCCGGACTTGGTTTGAATTGCGATGATGAATCTATAACCATAGTTCTAATTTCGCTCCAATGTGGTTCAACGCCATCCATATATGCTGGTGGAGTTGGTTGCCAACGTTCTGGTTGATTCGCGTAAACAGAATATTTAGGTAACGTCCTGGTTTGTTTATAATTGTCTTTTCCCATCCATTTTTTAACTCTTTCTGCAACTTTTAGTCCATATTCTTTTGAAATCTCAAACTCTTCTTCATTTTCATTTTGCCATTTTTTGTACAAACTATCTCTAAATTTTTCTACCAAATCTTCTGAAAAAACTAAAGCTTTACTTACTTCTAAATGGGCAACAAGTGCTGCAACATTTTTATTTACACCACTTTTTTTATCTAAAACAGGAATTGAATCTAAACCTTTTAATTGTTTTTGAAGTGAATTGTAGGTTTTGCTGTTTTGAGCAATTACTTCGTAAGCAGCAATATTTGGGTAGGCATAAATTCTACTTGCAACTGGTGGCGAAAAAATATCGTGGATAATAATTTGGGTTACATTATCTATTGATGCTCCGTATTCTTCAGGAGTTACTATTATTTTTGTTTCTTTTTTACAAGAAACAAGTAAAGTTAGTAAAGAGATTATTATAAATTTAGATTTCATTATTGTTTATTTTAAACCATTTTATTTTTTTAAACCATTAAGTTAGTTAAGTAAATTAAGGTTTTGTGTTTTGTTGTTGTTAGTTATTTTTTTAAACCATTAAGTTAGTTAAGTAAATTAATGTTTAAAACTCTTATTTATATTTAATTTTTATTTGTTGAAATTTCATAAACTTCTACTTTTTTATTGTTTATGGTTGCCAACATATATATTTTTCCATTACAAGTAATTACATTTAGATGGCGAACTGCTTTTTGCGATAAATCTACTCCAATTTTACTTCCTAATGTAATTGATTTTTCATTTTTTATCAATGCACCAGAGAATCCATCAAAACGACTATGATATGGCGAAACTCCAAAATAATTTCCGGCTGCAAAAACTTCTTCGTCTTTATCTGAATCAAAATTAGATTTTACAAACGCATTTATCGGACTAACTTGCATAGCATTTGTAAACGGAACAAAAGTAAATTTACCTTTATTATTTTTTAAATAACCAGATTTTAAATTGTGCACTTCATATAATTTTGCTTTTGCTAACAATGCAGGATCAAAAATTTCTTCTCCCGTTTTGCCTGCAAACTCTTTATAAGAATTGAATTTTTTCTTGACTAAACCGCTAAATTGTTCTGCCAATTCATCCAATCCCATTGTGGTGTAGTATTTTTCATTTTTTTCAACTGTTACAATTGTTTCGTACCAATCGTTGGTGTCAAAATCATCAAAATACATTTTCATAGGAAATTCTGACGATGCTTTAAATTTTGAATTCATTCCCCAATTGCCTAATAAATAATCTAAATCGCCATCTTTATCAATATCAAATGGTTGAATTGCTTGCCATAATCCATTGTTTTTTTCAGGATTTACGGTTGCAGAAACATCAGTAAATTTTCCTTTTTTGTTTGCATAAAAAGTCGGTTTCATCCATTCTCCAACAACAATCAAATCAGTTGTTCCATCATTATTAAAATCTGAAAAAGTAGCATCTTGAACCATTCCAATATCCGAAAAAGTTTTATTTTCTACGATTGAAAAAGTGCCTTTATTATTGTTTAAAAGATAACAATCTGACGGACTTCCAAAACGATTTTTTTTAGAATTGTTTCCGATAAAAAGATCCAAATCGCCATCTTTATCATAATCAAATGATTTTACAACAGCTGCATTTTGAGCAATTGTAGGCAAAGTAGCTATAGTTAATTGATTTTTATTGCCAAAATATAATCTTGATTGCAAATCGGCAGCATTTTGTCCGCCACCAGAAGCTACGAATAAATCATTTATTTTATCATTATTAAAATCGGCTATTATTGCAGAAGCATCTTCAAAAACGGCATCTTTTTCTACTTCTGGATAAGATTTTTTTACAAAACCAGTTGCAGTTTGAATGTAAATTTGAGCAGGAATATCTTTTGATCCGCCAAAGAAAATATCGTCTTTTCCATCGCCATTTAAATCACTAATTGCTGTAGCTGGACTACGATCTGAACGTTGGTATGGAATTAATTTTTGATAAACGAAATCTACATAATCATTTTCTTGATGTATGAAATTAATTCCTAAATTGTCTTCTACTTTTTGAAAAATCGAATTCATTTTTGGATGTAAATTTGAATAATCAAAGGATTTTCTTGATGTATTTGCTTTAATTTCAAGTGTTTGATTTGTTTTTATATTCTTTAAAGTTTGAAATGTTTTGTCTGGCCAAATGACAAGAAGTGAATCTACTTTTGTATCTTTTTTATATCCAAAATGAATTATTGGCTCAGACGAAGATTGAAATCCTCTAGTAGTTTGCAATTCTTTAAACTGCATTTTTCCTTTAGAATAGGATATTATTTTAGTTCCAATTCCGAAAGTATTTTTGCCAACAAATTTTAATTTCAGTTTTAAATAATTCGCTTTTTCATTGGTTTGATTGCAATAAATTGATGCTTCACTATTTAAATTGTTGGTAATTATGTCTAAATCTCCATCGTTATCAATATCTGCATAACCACTTCCGTTAGAAATTAAGGAATCATTTTCTATCCAATCTTTCGATTTATCTTTGAAAATTAAATCATTTGAACCTTGAAAAATATAGTTGGTTACGTTTCCTTTAGGCATTCTTTTCAATGCTTCTTTGTCTAATAATTTGGTAGAAGTGATTTTGGTTTTTACTTCATCATTAGAATAATATTTTACATAATCTAGGTCGTTTGGACGTTTCGGAATTCCGTTTGCCACAAATATATCTTGTTCGCCATCTTGATCATAATCGGCAAAAAGTGTACTCCAACTCCAATCTGTTGCTGCAATTCCGCTTAATAAAGCCGTTTCTGTAAAGTTGTTTCCAGCTTGATTTATTTGCAACATATTTCGAGTATACTGGCAATGATAACCTAACTTTTCAGTTCTCATTTTAAACATTTGAACGTTGTCATCACCGAGAGAAGATTTCAAAACTTTTTCATCTTGCGGAAGCATATCCAACGTCATGATATCTGGAAAATTATCGTGATTTACGTCGGCAACGTCTATTCCCATTGAAAAACGACTGGTGTGACCAAAGTGAGTTTTCAAACTTTCAGAAAAAGTTCCGTTGCCATTGTTGAGATAATAATAATCGTCTTCATGAAAATCGTTTGTGATGTAAATATCTGGAAAACCATCTAAATTAAAATCGGAAACTGCAATTCCTAAACCATAACCGTTTGCTCCACCAAAAATTCCAGCTTTTTCGCTGATATCAATAAATTTTCCATCATTATTTTGAAATAATTTATCGCCACATTCATAACTTCTGTTGTTGCGAATAGCAGCATTTCCATATGATGCTTCTGAATGTACAGCGTGATTTAGAAGATACATATCCAAATCGCCATCCAAATCGAAGTCAAAAAAAGCTGCTGACGAACTATAATTGTCTAAATCTAAACCATATTCGGCTGCGCTTTCA
>NZ_JAYVFH010000276.1:0-3042 GCF_043773265.1 Flavobacterium sp.
CAAAGCTTTAGAATAATTAAGTATGAAATTAATAGTTTCTTTTTTAGGTAACATTTTTGTACTTGCTAATACGTTTTTAGTGTAAAGTTTTGCCATAGAGATAAGTTGATTATACATCTATAACGAAAAAGCAACTAAGATATTGTTTATGCAGATAAAATAATTTGATTTTTTTCTATTACTTTTCGCAAGTTTAAAATGGCATAACGCATTCTTCCTAATGCAGTGTTTATACTAACTCCTGTTATGTCTGAGATTTCTTTAAAACTTAAATCTTGATAAATTCTCATCATCAATACTTCTTTTTGATCTTCTGGAAGTTGAAGAATTATTTTTTGTAAATCTTTTTCAATTAAATCATTAATTAATTGGTCTTCAATTGTTAAAGAGTTATCAGATAATACATTAAATATAGAAAATTCTTCCGTTTCACGAAGCATAGGCATTTTCTTATTTTTTCTATAATGATCTACAATTAAATTATGAGCAATTCGCATTACCCAAGGTAAAAATTTGCCTTCTTCATTATACGAATTAGATTTTAAAGTTTTAATAACTTTGATAAAAGTATCTTGAAAAACATCATCTGCAACATCTCTATCTGCCATTTTAGAATAAATAAATCCGTAAATTTTAGATTGATGTCTGCTTACTAATACAGACAAAGCGCTTTCATCGCCTGCAATGTAGCTTTTTACCAATAATGCATCTGGAGTTTGTGTAGTAGCCATAAAATTACTTTTTAGTTTTGGGTTGGAAAATCTAACTATTTTTTATAAAAGTAATTTTTTGGTATAGGCAACTATAAGTTTAGGAGTTAATTATAGCCAAATGTACTATAATATTTTATTAAAAAACAAATATTATTTGAAATTTTAACAAATTTTATACAATAAAATATTTTTTTGTGATAGTATTTGGATGATTTGTACAGTAAAATAGAATATTTAGCTATTATTTATTGATACATTTTAATATAATCTATTTCAAACTTTTGAGGAAGAATCTCATTATCAATAGTTGGTCCACCAAAATTTCCTCCAATTGCCACATTTACAATAAAGTAAAATGGTTTATCAAATGGCCAAGTGTTTTCGTTTTTTATTTCTGGATTAAAAGTATAAACACATTTGTTGTCTACAAAAAAATCAATTTTGTCTTTTGTCCAATCAATTGCATAAATATGAAAACCATCTTCAATATCTGGAAAACTAGTTTTTTTAGTATTTATAGTATTCCCAAAACTATCTTGAGTATGAAGCGATGTAAAAACCATATCTGGTTCTTTACCAACATATTCTAGAATATCAATTTCGCCACATTTGGGCCAACCAACTTCAGAAATATTTGCTCCTAGCATCCAAAATGCTGGCCAAATTCCAGTTCCTACAGGCAATTTTGCTCTAGCTTCTACTCTACCATAAAGAAACTCTTTTTTGGCTTTAGTTGTAATTCTAGTTGATGTATAGGTTTCACCATCTTTTTTGGCTTCAATTACTAGAATTCCGTTTTCTAATTTATGATTTTCTTTGGTGTAAATTTGACTTTCGTTATTTCCCCAACCACATAAATTTGGACAACCGTTACCGAGTTCAAAATTCCAAATTTTTTCATTTAAGATTTTTCCATCAAAGTTTTCTTCCCATACTAGTTTACGTTTGTCTTTTTGTGCAAACGAAACAGTTACAAATAATAGTAATAATAGCTTTTTCATAAATTTATTTTATAAATTCAAATTTGGCTTCTAATGTTTTATCTGAACTTCCACCTACAAAAACTTTAAAATCTCCTGCTTCTGCTTCCCATTTAGAATTGGCAGTAAAAAATTCTATTGTTTTTGCATCAATTACAAAAGTTACTTTTTTAGTTTCATTGGCTTTTAATGCTACCATTTCAAAACCTTTTAATTCCTTTACAGGACGAGTTATGCTTGCTACTAAATCTCTAATATATAATTGAACCACTTCTTTTCCTGAAACGGAACTATTATTTTTTAAATCTACAGAAACTTCAATTTTTCCATTTTCACTAAAAGAACTTGATGATAATTTTAGGTTAGAATATTCAAATTTAGAATAACTTAATCCATAACCAAAAGCATATAAAGGAGTATTTTTTTCATCCATGTAATGCGACCAAAAAACACTTTCTGGCTCATTCATTGTTGGTCTTCCTGTGTTTTTATAATTATAATAAATAGGAACTTGACCAACACTTCTTGGAAACGTCATTGGTAATTTTCCACTAGGATTATAATCGCCATAAAGTACTTGTGCAATTGCATTTCCACTTTGAGTTCCCAAATGCCAAGTTTCTAAAATTGAAGGAATATTTTCATCAGCCCAAGGAATTGCAAGTGGTCTTCCGTTACTTAAAACCAATACAATATTAGTATTAACTTTATAAATTGCTTCTAATAATTCTTGTTGTACTCCAGGCAAATCAATTTCTGTTCTACTTCGTCCTTCTCCAGATTGCAAACCGTGTTCTCCCAAAGCCATGATAACAACATCAGCATTTTTCGCCAAATTTATAGCTTCTTGAAAACCAGATGTATCAGTTGTATTAATTTTGGTTTCCCACACAAATTGTGTTCTTCCAATAGTTAAATCTGCACCTTTAGAGTACGATATTTCATTTCCTTTATAACTTTGCAAACCTTCAAGTAATGAAACCGCAGAGTTATCGTCGGCAGCAATTCTCCAACTTCCAAGCGGACTTGTTTTATCGTTTGCTAAAGCTCCAATTACAGCAATTTTTAAACCCGATTTTTTTAATGGAAGTAAATCGTTTTTATTTTTTAAAAGTACTATCGATTTTTTTGCCATTTCTAAAACACCATCTTGAAATTCTTTTTTTCCAACGGTAGCTTTTTCATTTGCTTCATCACAATATTTATATGGATTTTCAAATAATCCTAACTCAAATTTTACTTTTAAAATTCTGCTACAAGCATCATTAATTGTTGCTTCTTTAACTTTTCCTTCTTTTACTAATGTTACCAGATGTTCACTATATGCCATAGATTCCATATCCATATCA
>NZ_JAYVFH010000277.1:0-4547 GCF_043773265.1 Flavobacterium sp.
TGCAAATGGATGTTGCCCATCAGAAGTTTCGTTGGCTTGTTCTAAAAGATTTCTGTTGGCTTTTAAATTATTCATGAATCTTTTATTTCCTTCTTTTAAAATTTCTATCGCCATTGAAGGTGTAATGGCTGCTTGCATTTCTTTATTTAATGTTTTCATTTGATTTTTAATTATTTGATTTGTGCTCTACAAATACGTGTTTTTCCTCTTCGCCAGTCTCAACTAAGCCATATGCTTTTTTGAAACCAACTAATTTAACTTTGATATTCTCTTCTTTGGAGTTAACTTTTTTAAATTCCTTTATTAAATCCAAGACATCATGTGCTATGTAAACTGTATCGGTAGCATTGATTTCTACTTTAGAATTTTCAGGAATTGATGCTAATGTTGATTTAATAGCTGCTTTATTTAAAAATGAAACTTCTTGTGCTAAATCAATATGAATAACATCGCCATCATGATATTCTTCTTTTCTGAATTTATAAGCTCTTCGCATATTGCCTTTCAAAATAAAAATGACACTAATTATCATTCCTAATGCAACTCCTTTCAATAAATCGGTAAAAACAACAGCTAATAAAGTTGCCATAAATGGAATGAATTGGTATTTCCCTTTTTCCCAAAAGTGCTTAAGTGTTTTTGGATTTGCCAACTTATATCCAATCATTAATAATACCGCAGCTAAAGTTGCTAAAGGTATTTTATTTAAAATAGTTGGAATAGCTAAAACACTAATTAATAATAAAACACCATGAATAATAGTTGACATTTTTGATTTTGCACCAGCCGTATTATTAGCCGTAGTTCTAACAACAACAGAAGTCATTGGTAAACCTCCTAAAAGAGCACTTAAAATATTACCAATACCTTGAGCTTTTAGTTCTATATTAGTATCTGTATATCTCTTTTGAGCATCCATTCTGTCTGCAGCTTCAATACATAACAAAGTTTCTATTGAAGCCACAACAGCAATTGTGATAGCGACAATCCATACTTTTGAATTTGTAATAGAAGCAAAATCAGGAAGGATAAATATACTTTTAAATTCTTCAAAAGAATTAGGAACAGGTAAAGTTACCAAATGATCGCTTTTTATAGATAAACTACTACCCGATAAAATGAAAAACTCATTCATTATAACACTTACAATTACAGCAATAAGTGCAGCTGGAACTAATTTTAATTTTTTAAGAAATTCAACTTTAGTCCAAGCTATTAAAATAGTTAATGATATCAAAGTAATAATTACTGAACCCAATTGAATGTGTCCAAATATTTGAAACAATTCGGAAAAAGTATTTTCTCCATCGGGTTGAAGAAAAGCTAAATCGCCTTGATAATCTTTATCATATCCAAAAGCATGTGGAATTTGTTTTAAAAAAATGATCACACCAATTCCGGCAAGCATTCCTTCAATAACATTAGTTGGAAAATAATTTGATATGGAACCTGCTTTAATAAAACCAAGTAAAAGTTGCATAATACCAGCTAATAAAACGGCTAATAAAAAAGCATTAAAGGCACCTAAATCAGTAATTGCAGTTAATACTATAGCGGTTAAACCCGCAGCTGGACCAGAAACACTTAAGTGTGATTTACTTAAAAATCCAACTACAATTCCGCCAATTACACCCGAAATAATTCCTGAAAATAATGGAGCTCCACTCGCAAGTGCAATTCCTAAACATAGTGGCAATGCCACCAAAAAAACCACTAAACCTGAAGCAAAGTCAGATTTGAGGTTAGCAAAAATATTGATTTTTTTTGTCATACCATAAATTAGTTAAATACATAAATGTTCCGCTGATGCGAAAAATGAAATCTGATGTATTAAACTAATTCGGGTGGTGGAATGAAGATTTCTTCAGAAATAAGGTCATGTTTTAAAACATTTTCTGAAATGATTTTTTTAGAATAATTAAAATTAAAAGCAATAAACTCAATATGATTTTTAAAAGTAAAATCTGCTTTTATTTCTTTATTTTCTTTATTTTCTTTATTTTCTTTTTGATTTTCCTTTTCAGACAAATCATAAATTAATGAAATATCAGCACTCTTCTCTATCAACATAACTACTATAGGTGCTGATAGAAAAGTAATAAAAAGAACTAATAAAGTACTTGCTAAAAATTTCATTTGGCTAAAATAAGAATTGAAATATGTAAATTCTTGTTTTTAATTATTTTTTAACATTATTAAAATTTAACAACTACTTATTATAAATTAAATTGATAGTTTTTATATTTGCATCAAATTTTATTATACAATGACAATTACTCAACTTCAATATGTTTTAGCAGTTGCAGAACATAAAAACTTTACACTTGCAGCCGAAAAATGTTTTGTAACACAGCCAACATTGAGTATGCAAATCCAAAAAGTTGAGGAAGAACTATCTATTTTAATTTTTGACAGAAGTAAAAAACCAATTCAACTTACAGATATTGGACTAAAAATTGTTAATCAAGCTAAAAATATTGTTAACGAAGCCAATAGAATTAATGATATTGTTGATCAACAAAAAGGGTTTATTGGTGGCGAATTTCGTTTAGGAATAATTCCAACAATTATGCCTACACTTTTACCAATGTTTTTGAAAATTTTTATCAAGAAATATCCAAAAGTAAATTTGATTATTGAAGAATTAAATACCGAAGACATCATTTTTAAATTAAATAATGGTCATCTTGATGCTGCAATTGCTGCAACTCCGTTAAACGAAGAAAAAATTAAAGAAGTAGTTTTATATTTTGAACCTTTTGTTGCTTACATTCCTGAGAATCATGATAATTTTAATAAAAAAGAGATAACAATTGAGGATTTAAATATTGATGAAATTTTATTACTTCAAGACGGACATTGTTTTAGAGATAGTGTTTTAAATCTTTGCAAAAATACCAATTATGCACAAAAAAGTCATTTTCAAATAGAAAGCGGAAGCTTTGAAACATTAATAAAACTAGCTGATGAAGGTTTGGGAACTACACTTTTACCCTATTTGCATACTTTAGATTTAAAAGAATCAGACAAATTAAAATTGCGTCATTTTATTGAGCCTAAACCTGCTCGTGAGGTTAGTCTAATTTATGCTAAAAGTGAATTAAAAATTCATATTATTGATGCTCTAAGAACTACAATTGCTGGAGTTATTAAAGGTGCAATTGTATTTAATAATGTTCAAATTGTTAGCCCAAAAATTGTTAAATAAAAAAACTTCCAAAAAAGTTTATATTTTTTTGGGAGCAACTTATTAGTCATCTTTTACTGTAATGACAATATCATCGTCGAGTTTAAATTCGCCTTTTTTAAAGTTTCTTTATTAACCAAAATTATTTCATAAGCCCAATTGAATTTATTTGCAATCTATTTCCACAAGATGAACAAACAATAGTGAGAGAAATTAAAATAAAAACCAAAATAAATTTCCTAATTCATATATTTAAATAATATAATCAAAACAATTTCATATATCATAAGAATGTTAACTTTAATTATAATTATTGCAATAAATATAATTACAAATAATATCCTTATGATAAATTATTGATGACATTAGTCTCATTTTTTTGATTTTTATGAATTTAAATGTCATTAATTATTATATATCTTTAAAAATATTTTTTTTTAATACTATTTTTAAATCAAGCATTATTAATTTGATATTTAATCATTACATTTGAACTAACGAACTAAAAACCAATTTATTATGAAAAAGAAATACTTTACTAAGCTATCAGTTTTATTTTTGTTTTTTTCTGTTGTTTTATTCAATAACACTTCATTCTCTCAAGTTCAATACCGTTATATGACTGGTTTTGGCTCTTCACTTTTAGATATAAACGACTCTGGAAATGCAATAAGAAGCAATGCAACATACAATTATTTAACAGATTCTTTTACTCCAATTGATGCTGATGCTAATTCAATATTAAGCATTAACAACAATGGAGATTTAATAGGAAACATGCCTTATGATGTAAATGGTGATGGTTCATTAATTATTGAACAACCTGGATATAAAAAAACTAGTAGCGTTTGGACACCTATGGGTTACTTTACTGGAGTAACAAGCGAAGCTTCTATTGCATTAGGTCAAATTTCTGAAAATGGAGTTTTTATTACAGGTCAAATGTCTATTGATTGTTGTCATCAGCAAGCATTTTTATACAATACAACAACTAGCGCTTTAGAACAAATTTCTAATCCAGTAAACGAATATAGTGCTGGTTATACTGTAAATAATACAGGGATTTTAGGTGGTTGGTATGATCCGCAACCGTCTGGCACATTGAGAGTTCCAGCATTTATGACAACCGGCTCTGTAATTACAGATATTCCTGGTGGATTGCCTGTTGATAGTAGTATAAATCAGGTTAGTGCAATTAATAATAACAATTTAATGGTTGGTGATAAAGATAACAGACCATTTATGTATAATTTAACAACCAATACTTTTACTCAATTTAATATTCCAGCAGGTTATGATTCGGCAACATTTACTAGCGTTTCTGATAATGGAATTGCAGTTGGATATTGTCAAAAATTTG
>NZ_JAYVFH010000278.1:0-3314 GCF_043773265.1 Flavobacterium sp.
TGAACAGCTTTTTTATTTATTTAAATTTATTGTCTTATAAATATACCACTAATTTCTCCTCCTGGAAAAGCCGAACTGTGCAAATTAAAATAATATTGACTTGAGGCCAATTCAGTTTCTTCTGTAGTAGTTAAAGGTGTAGTACTAGTAAAGTTTATAGGAGAAACATTAGGAGAAATTGCCACAATAACTCCTGCACCAATTTTGTGAATATGACTACTTGTAACGGTTAATCCAGTATAAGTAACAGCTAGTGTAAACAACTTTGTTGTTGTGTTATAAGTTAGTGTTGCTGTTCCTGTGGCTGTTGAATTGGTTGTTTGAATAGAATTGTTTCCAACTAAATTCGCTTTGTAAACGATGTTAGGATTTACAGGATTAGAATCACTTTTACTGCATGATAAATTACACAGTAAAACAAATAGAATCATCAAAAATTTAATTTCTTTTTTCATAACATTAAAATTTATTAGTTAATAATATAGTAATTTTCTTATTTTATTAGTAGGAAAGAATAATAAACATGTTTCGATTATTAAAAGAATATAGGAGTAATAAATTAAGCATAAATTTATAAAAAAAATAATAATTATCCATATAAAATAGTGAAAATTAACAATTTACACGTTATTTATGAATAATTTAATAAGAATTTATTATTGCTTGTCAGAATTAAATATTAAATAGAAAATTTAATTTTCAATTTTCAGAAACGATTTCAACGATTTATTGGGTTGAATATAAGATGATTATATTATATTTAAAACTATTATAAAATATGATGAATAAACAAATTTATAGTAATTGTTTTAACTGATTTTTTCTATTTTTAGGTAACCAATATGAAGTTCATCTTCTTTTAATTTGATTTCCGATTTGGAGATTATAATATTGTAATTATTAGTAAAGTTACTCGATAAAATTTCTTTTACATTAAAAACATCATCAATATCAATTCCAAATTTATCATCAATATGCGAAGTTGCACCTTTAAAACCATAGTGTTTATAGAATGCTGTTTCTTTAGATTTCTTTGTAGCTTCTGATAACGAGTTTCCTACTGCCAATAATTTATAATGAAATTCTTCAAATTCATTTTCTTTGTATCCGCCAAGATTTATAAAAAACAATTGCGAACTTGATGCATTTGAAGCTTCTTTTTCTATAACTTCAATTTTATAATTTTCAACACAATTCACCTCACGCCAAACATCAATATGAATGTTGCCTTTTGCCTCTGGCCAAAAGTTTTTTATATCTGGAATTAATTCTTTTAAAGATGTTCCTATTCCAAAAAAGATATCATGTTGCTCTGTAAACCTACCTTTTGGTCTGCAACCTAACATTACCATAAAAAGTTTTAAATCATTTTTCATGCTATAAAGTTACAAATTTTTGTTAATACATAAAGTTTGGCATAGCAATTGAATAGTTGTTATTATAATTTAACAATAATAATTAAATATATGAAAAAGATTATATTAATACTAGCATTTATCGGGATGATAACGCTACAAAGTTGCACGGTAAATGATACGGCTGCTAATGTTGATAACGATACAATTGCAGAAGTGTTTGAGTTAAGAAATATAAATTTCGGAAATGATGGAGGAAATAATTATTCAATTTATCAAACTTTTTCTCCACAAATTTATCCTTCAGATGTTGTGTTGATTTACAGATTGTCTGGAACAATTGATTCTAGCACACCAATTTGGCAACAAATTCCAAGAACACTATTCCTGCTAGAAGGCGAATTAGATTATGATTTTGACTTTAGTAAAGAAGATTTTACAATATATGCTGGTGGTACTTATGATTTATCATTAACTCCAACATACATTAATAACGAAACATTTAGAATAGTTATCGTTCCTGGATATTTATCTAATAAAGGAATGAAAGTTGATACATCAGATTACAATGCTACAATTAAAGCATTTAACATTGATGATTCTAAAATAAAAGAATTGAAATAGATTTTTGGTTAGTCTATAGTTTGTTGTTTGTTAAAGAGGTTGTGAAAACAATCTCTTTTTTTATTCCTCATCTCTAGCAGATTTATGTTCTTCTACGTTTTTATTCTTTTGTAAAGAAACTACAATACCAATTAGTAATGAAAGTGCAATAAATGCTAAAGAAACCCATTCTGGAATTTCAATCCATTCGTGAGGAATTAGCATTTTTAGACCTACGAAAGTTAATATGGCAATTAAACTATATTCAAGATAACTGAATTTTGCCAACATATTTGCCAAGAAAAAATACATAGAACGAAGCCCAAGTATTGCAAAAATATTTGAACTAAAAACTATAAAAGGATCAGATGTAATTGCTAAAATTGCAGGAACACTATCTAATGCAAACAACATATCCATCACTTCAATAACTATTAATGCTACAAAAAGTGGCGTTGCATGGTTTTTACCATTTTCCTTTAAAAAGAAATGCTCTTTGTGTGAATGAGCTGTAATTGGAATAATTTTTCCTAATATTTTATATACAAAAGAATCTTTAGGATGAAAATCAGCATCTTCTTTTGTAAACAACATTTTTGCAGCTGTAAAAAGTAAAAATGCACCAAAAACATAAGTCATCCAACTCACTTTGTTTATCAATATCACTCCAAAGAAAATCATCAATCCACGAAAAACTATAGCACCAAGTATTCCCCAAAACAAAACTCTATGTTGGTATTTCTGAGGAATTTTGAACGAAGCAAAGATTACTGCAATAATAAAAATATTGTCAACACTTAATGACAACTCTATTAAATATCCAGTAATAAATTTAATAGATGCAACTGCAGGTTTAATTTTAGTAGGATTTGAAATTAATTCATTTTGATATAATAAATAAATCACTCCAGAAAATGCAAATGATAAAAACACCCAAATTGCAGTCCATTTCCCAGCTTCTTTAGAACTAATAATATGAGGTGTTTTATTAAAAACACCCAAATCTAAAGCCAAGAAAACCAAAATTAATGAAATAAAAAGTATCCAAACTGTCATAACTATCTTTTTTACAAATGTAAACTTTTCAAAAATCAATTGCAATGTCAAAAATCAAAAATCAATTACAATTGACATTTAAAATTTTTACCCTAAAAAAATTAGGGTATAATTATTTTTAAATCATATTATTTATATATTTGTATCAAATTAATAGGGTATAACTTTTTAAAATCAATTTTTATGTCAACTTTACGTTTTCAAGCATTAAAAGATGCATCAGGTAGAAAACCTGTAAAATTTGAAGAAGCAGGAAGAAAATCAGATCTTTTTGGTTCTAATGTGTTTAATGACAAAGCA
>NZ_JAYVFH010000279.1:0-10195 GCF_043773265.1 Flavobacterium sp.
CAAATGTTAAAGAAGTTGTTGTAAGCGAGCCAATTGCAGTTACTAATAAAACAATAAAATCTAAAGTAGAAATCATTAAAAACAATGTAAAATTAATTCCTGCCAATAATGAAATGATTGCCGATGGAAGCAATAAAAGTATTTCTGCAACCAACAGAGCAACTTTTATTAAAGGAATTGAAGGTGATAAAACAACTAAAGCATTAGAAATTCAAGTATTAAATATTACCAACCAACCTAAAGGATATTATATTGTTGCCAATGTATTTGCAAGCGATGAAAATGCTAGACTTTTTCAAAATTTTCTTGGTACAAAAGGTTTAGATTCTAAATCGTTTATTAATCCAATTAACAAATACAAATACATTTATCTTGATAAAGTTGCTACAGAAACTGAAGCTGTAAGTTTGTATTTATCCAAAGTTAATGGAACTTATAAAGATAGAATTTGGATATTATCTGTAAACAATGCAACAGAAATTATTGCTAACGAAGATTAATAAAGTCATTTAAACTTTTTTGATTTAAGCGAAAAATTAAAATATAATTTTTCAGCCAATAGATAAATTTTAAACTATTTCGACGTTAAAAAGCTAAAATTATCGATAAAAATCTAAATTACTATATTTGCAAATTAATTTTTAATTTGACATTGACTAATGAAGACTATAAACGACTTTAATTTTAAAGATAGAAAAGCTCTAATTCGTGTAGATTTTAATGTTCCGCTAGACGAAAATTTTAACGTTACCGATACCAATAGAATTGAAGGAGCAAAGCCAACAATAGATAAAATCCTTGCCGATGGTGGAAGTGTAATTTTAATGTCACACTTGGGCAGACCAAAAGGAAAAGAAGATAAATATTCCTTACAACATATAGTAAAAACGGTTTCAGATGTACTTGGTGTTCCAGTGCAATTTGCATCAGATTGTAGAGGAGAAATTGCAACCAATGCAGCATCTAAATTGTTACCAAAACAAGTTTTACTTTTAGAAAACCTAAGATATTATCCAGAAGAAGAAGCTGGCGATGTTGCATTTGCCAAAGAACTTGCTTCACTTGGAGACATTTATGTAAACGATGCCTTTGGCACAGCACACAGAGCACATGCTTCTACAACAATTATTGCCCAGTTTTTCCCAGAAAATAAATGTTTTGGTTTGCTTCTTGCTAAAGAAATAGAAAGTTTAAATAAAGTTTTAAATAACTCTGTAAAACCAGTAACTGCTGTACTTGGTGGTTCTAAAGTTTCTTCTAAAATTACAGTTATAGAAAACATTCTAGACAAAGTAGACCATATGATTATTGGTGGCGGAATGACTTTTACTTTCGTAAAAGCACTTGGCGGAAAAATTGGCGATTCTATTTGTGAAGATGATAAAATGGAATTGGCGTTAGAAATTTTGAAAAAAGCTAAAGAAAAAGGAGTTCAAATTCACATTCCAGTTGATGTTGTTGCTGCCGATTCTTTTTCTAACGATGCCAATACACAAATAGTTGATGTAAACGAAATTCCTAACGGTTGGCAAGGTTTAGATGCCGGACCAAAATCATTAGAAAATTTCAAAAAAGTAATTATGGAGTCCAAAACCATTCTTTGGAATGGACCTTTGGGTGTATTTGAAATGGAAAAATTTGCCAACGGTACAATAACTCTCGGAAAATATATTGCAGAATCTACACAAAATGGATGTTTTTCATTAGTTGGTGGTGGCGATTCTGTTTCGGCAGTAAAACAATTTGGACTAGAAGATAAAATGAGTTACGTTTCTACTGGTGGTGGAGCAATGTTAGAGATGCTAGAAGGCAAAACGCTACCTGGAATTCAGGCCATTTTAGACTAAATTTTAGACTTTAACAATAATTAAACAAATTAATACGTTATAAAGAAGTATGTTTGCCTTATAGCATAAAATGCTGATTAATACCTTATTGAGAAAATTACATTATGACATTAAAAAATAAAATAACCACATTTCTTTTAGTTGCCTCATCTACTTTTTATGGACAAGAAGTTGTAAATCAACTAGATTCTATTGTAAAACCAGAAATAAAAATTTCATATCTAGATTCTATAAAAGCTACTTTTATTAACGACGATATGGCTTCGTGCATCGATAGTCTTTGGATGAAAGAGCTTGTATCACTAGATAATTACAACTCACTTTTACAAGATATTAAAACTATAGACGTTGATAAAACAGTAGAATATGAATTACCTACAGAATTATTGAAAGAACGATTAAAGAAACTTGATGAAAAATCACCTTTTAATATTGAATACAATATTGGATTGGAAAATGTTATAAAATCTTTTTTAAAAAACAGAAAAAAAGGATTTGAACGTTTAATGGGAATTTCGCAATTTTATTTTCCGATTTTTGAAGAAGAATTGGCTAAAAACAATATTCCTTTAGAAATAAAATACCTTGCTGTTGTTGAGTCAGCATTAAATCCGTTGGCAGTTTCTCGTGTTGGAGCAACTGGTTTGTGGCAATTTATGTATCAAACAGGTAAACAATATGGATTAAATATAACTTCTTATGAAGATGAAAGAAGTGATCCTTTAAGAGCAAGTCAAGCAGCATCCAAATACATGCAAAATATGTATAAAATTTTTGGCGACTGGGATTTGGTTTTAGCATCTTATAATTCTGGTCCAGGAAATGTTGCCAAAGCTATTCGTCGTTCTGGTGGACAACAAAATTATTGGAACATTAGAAAAAACCTTCCAAAGGAAACGCAAGGTTATTTACCAGCTTTCTTGGCAACAATGTATATTTTTGAATACCACAAAGAACACGGAATTGTACCAAATAAAGCCGTAGCAAATCATTTTGCAACTGATACTATTATGGTAAAAAAGCACATGACTTTTAAACAAATTTCAGCATTACTTGATATTCCGATTGCCGAAATACAATTTTTTAATCCTTCATACAAACGAAATGAAATTCCTGCAATTACAGGCGAAAACAATTTTTTGAGATTGCCAAAAGATAGAATTGCAATTTTTACTTCTAACGAAGACAAAGTTTATGCTTATCTAAATTATGAAGACAGTAAACGCGAAAGACCTTATGAAAGATTAGCTACAGTAAAAAGAACCGATACAACCAATACCTCTTATTCAGATAAAGATTATGTTACCAGAACTAAATATCATAAAGTAAGAAAAGGTGATAATTTAAGCACAATTGCAAGTAAGTATTCAGTTTCTATAGAAGATATTAAAGATTGGAACAAACTAAAAAGCAATCAAGCACCATTAGGAAGAAATCTAAAAATTCTTTCTACTGAAAAAATAGCTTTTAAATCTAATAATGATATTGCAAGTAAAACAATTATTGATTCTACTTTGGTAAATAAAACACCAACGATTAGTAAAGAAAAAACCGATGATGTTGCAATAAATGAACCAAAATCAGAAAAGATATATAAAACCGAAAAAGTAGTTACCAACAAAGAAGTTACCAAATACCATAAAGTAAAAAAAGGTGATAATCTAGGAGAAATTGCATCCAAATATGATGTTTCTATAACAGATATTAAAAAATGGAATAAGATAAAAGGAAGCAATGTTGGTCTTGGCGATAATTTAAAAATTGTAAAAACCGAAAAAGTAACTACAACAATAAAAAAAGAAGTAAAACAACCATTTACTTCTAAAAATGAAGATGTTGCAAATGCAGAGCCAAAAAAAATAGAGCCAAAAAAAGCTAAAAAAGAAGAAGTAATTGAAGAAGTAACTAAATCTGAAAACTATTATATAGTTGCCAAAGGAGATAATTTATCATCAATAGCAAGAAATCATAAAGTAACATTAGAAAACCTAAAAGAATGGAATAATTTAATTGATACCAATGTTAAAGTTGGTACACAACTTATTATTTCTAATCAAAGTTTAGTAACTAAAGATGAGGTTGTTCAATCTAAAACAGAATCAAAAAACATTGAACACATTGTTGGTAAAGGAGAATTTCTAGGAACTATTGCAAGAAAATACAATACTACAATAAATACAATTTTAGAATTAAATTCATTATCTAATACTAATATTAAACAAGGCGACAAACTTATAGTTGGTAAAGAAGATGTTACCTTAAAAAAATCTAAAGAAGATGATTATGCAGCAAATTCTAAAAAAGCTAAACAAAAACTATATCAAGTAAAACGAGGTGATACACTTACAAGTATTTCAAGACAATTTCCTGGAGTTACAATTGCAGAAATTGAAAAATGGAATAATATAAAAGCAGAAAATATTCAACCAGGAATGAAATTAAAAATTGGTGGATAATCAAAAAATCTTCAATAAATTTGGGTTTTATTTACTAATGAATAAAACCCTTTTTTTATATCTATTACTTGGCATAATTTTGTCTTCATGCAATCAAAAGAAAGTAACTCTTTCTGACGATAGTTCAAGCAAGATTAATGCCGTTTCTGTAATTATTGATGATCAGCTTTGGAATGGAGAAGTTGGCGATTCTATTAGAAATAAATTTGCATCGCCAGTTATTGGCCTGCAGGAAGAAGAACCAATATTTACATTAAATCAATATCCAGTTAAACTTTTAGAAGGTTTTATGACCAACAGTCGCAATATTATTGTGGTAAAAAAAGAATCTAAAACCAAATTTTACATTAAGCAAAACGAATATGTAACACCACAAATTGCAGTTCACATTTCAGGAAAAACAGTTCAAGAAATTATTGATAGTATCGAAGTTAATGCACCCAAAATAATTAACGAAATTAAAAAATCTGAAATTTCTATTTTTCAAAAAAGAACTATTAGACAGTCACTAGAAAGAGATAAAATAAAATCACGATTTAATGTTTTAATAAACATTCCGGCCAAATACAGTATTGTTTTGCAAGGCAAAAAATTTCTTTGGTTAAAAAAAGAAATTACAAGCGGAAAATTATGTTTACTTGCTTACCAAGTTCCGTTAAGTTCCTTAAAAGACACTATAAATTTAGTAAATAGAATTGTAAAAATCAGAGATTCTGTTGGTCGAAAATACATTCATGGCAACAAGCCAAGAGCCAAAATGCAAACCGAAACAGCTTTTTCACCATATTTATCAAAAACAACAATTTATGGTAAAACTACTTATGAAACCAAAGGAACATGGGATTTAACCAATGATTTCATGAGCGGACCATTTATTAATTATGCCATAAAAGACGAAAAAAACAATAGAATTTTAGTTATTGAAGGATTTTGTTATGCACCATCTAAGCAAAAACGCGATTTAATGTTTGAGTTGGAAGCCATTATAAAATCGGTACAATTTTTAAAGAAAAAATAACACTACTACTTTCAGCATTTAAAGATGCTGAACTAAATTCAGCATATATGAAAGACACAATAAACTGGAAAATAAAGCCATTTAAAGAACTTTCTATACAAGAATTATATTCAATGCTGCAATTGCGTAGCGAAGTCTTTGTAGTTGAGCAAAACTGCATTTATCAAGACATTGATGGCAAAGACGAAAAAGCATTACATCTTTTGGGAGAAATTGACCAAAAATTGGTTGCTTATGCCAGAATATTTAAACCAAATGATTATTTTGAAAAGGCATCGATTGGTCGTGTTATTGTAAAACAATCATCCAGAGAATTAAAATTAGGACATGAGTTAATGCAAAATGCAATTGAAGCAATTGAAAAACATTTTAATGAAACTAAAATTACAATTTCGGCTCAATTGTATTTACAAAAATTCTACGAAAGTCATGGATTTTTAAAAACTAGTGACGTTTATTTGGAAGATGATATTGAGCATATTGAGATGAAGAGAGAATGATAATTTTAAAATAAATATAATTTTTTGCTTTTCTTACAATTTTTTTCTTAATTTTATAAATTATTCTTCCTAATAATAATTTTAAATATATGGTTTATGAAAAAATTTTTAACTCTTTCTTTTCTTTTCTTTTCTTTTCTTTTCTTTTCTTAAACGCACAGGATGTTAAAAGTGGAACTTGTGCCACAGATGAATTACATTTAAAAAATTTAAAAGAAAATCCTGATTATTTAAAAAAGTTTGAGGATAATACTGTTCAATGGCAAGAATATGCTCAACGTCAACCTAAAAATTATGAAAAATTAAAAGAATTTGATCAGGTTGTTCAAGTACCACCAAATGTTACAAACTTAACAGTAGCATTTCACGATTTGACAAATAGTAATAGTTATTTAATACCTTCAACTGCTTCTTTAACAGATTATCAATATATTATTGATAAATTAAATTTAATATTTAATGGTACTAATTTAAATGGTACAGTTGGTAATAACACTTTTATTCAGTTCTGTATGGCTAGAAGAAACCAAAATAACATTAATTATACAGTTAATTTATCTCATCATCCTGGAATTTCCCAAGCAGCAGGTTTAAATAACGCTGATCAAAGTATGATTGAAGCATTAGTCGACGCATCAAATTCACAAAGCACTTTTAATCCTAATAAATATATTAACATTTACATTGTAGATGATATACTTGGTTCTGTTGCCGGTTTTGCAACTTTACCTTCATCTCACGGAAATAAAATAGATGGAATTTACATTGAAAGAAATTATCTAATAAATAATAGTTCTTTAAATACCAATATGAATGTTTTGGCACATGAAATGGGACATTATTTAGGTTTGTTTCATACATTTGGTATTTGCCAACAGAGTTTTGAAATATGCTCTTGCACAAATTCAAATTGTTTATTTGATGGTGATATGGTTTGTGATACGCCACCAAATCAATTACAAGCTAATGGTTATTTCCAAGATTCATTTCCAAATACTTGTATCACTGATGCAACCTTTACTATATCTGATGGAAGTACAAATAACCCAACAACTGATGTAAATGATCCAAAAGATAATTTTATGGATTATGGAGTTTGGGCTTGGCAAAAGAAGTTTACAATAGGTCAAATTACAAGGATGAATTTTATGGTAGACCAAATTTCTGGTCCAAGAAAAGCATTGCTAGGACAAGCACCTTGTATTGATTGTGATGCCATGTTAAATTGTTCATTTACTATTAGTACAAGTCCTGTATTAGAAAACCCAAAACATTATATAACTCAAAACAGTAATTTTGAGACACCTCTTGTACAAATTAATTTAGTTGGACCTTGCATCACTTCGCCAAACCCAAATTTACAATATATTTGGATTTTAAATTCTGTTAATAGTCCAAACCCAATATCTTACTCAGGCGTAGGATCAAATTACACTACAATTCCAAGTTTAGCTACAGGTAATTATCAACTAATAATTAGTGCAATTTTAATCTCCAACAATCAATGTGTAACAAATACTACATATAATTTTTGCGTAATACCAAATGCTGGAGTTTGTAATTTAATAGTTCCAAATTCTAATTCATTAAATGATTGGATAAATACTAATTGGGAAAGAAATTCTTTTTCAAATGGTTGGGTTTTAAATACATCAACTAATAATTATCCGGTTGGTTCAACACATTTTAATAATACACAAACAGATTTTGACCAATCAGGTTTTGATGTAATACAATTAACCCCAGGAAATTCTATAAGTTCTAGTATTGATCCAGTTTTAGGTGGAATTCCATTACCGAGTGATGCTAACATAACAAGAGTAATGAAAGTTGGAAAATTACAAAATGGTGGTGGTCAAGCTTTTTATGCCAAACGAACTTTAATTATTAACAATAATAATTGCAGATTTAGAGTTTGGTATTTAGGAGCAACACAAGGTAGTCAATCTTTAATAAAATATCCTTTTCATAATGAATTTATTCAAAATGATGCTGCATTTGGAATTTTAAATAAGTATAAATACAACAGTAGTGTAAACACAGTTATGAGTAGTTACAATACAACAATTGGCATTGATGACATAAATCAAAGTTCAGTTGGAATATATGGAAAGTTTTTTGATGTAATATCCTTAATTAATGGAAATCCGAATAGTAATTGTCCAGATTTGCCTTCTGTTTTTGGACCATATAATTTATCACCACATAATGGTTATAAAAAAATGTTGCAATGGAAATTTATTGATTTGGATTATAGTGAATTTTTAAACATGAGTCCAAATACTGAAATTACAGTAACTTTCTTCTCACATTCTAATATTGCAAATCCTGCCCATCAAAACGCTTATGCCTATTATGGAATAGAATGTCTAGGTGGAGGATCACCAGAAGTTTTTACACTTGAAATTCCAAATTTATCTGCTCCATGTGGTTCGCCAGGTATTGAAAGTTGCGCTTTCATTCCACTTCCAATTCCTAAGGTAGTAGCATTCCCAAGTAATTTGACTTCTACCTCTTACAATTTTGCGAATGTTAAAATAGATATGATTGATACTAATGGAACCGTATTGATTAATTCATATCCATTTGTATCTACTTCACAAAATAGTATTACAGGAATTAAAATATGTTTAACCGACGATGATGTTCCTTTTAGAGATTTTAGAATAACTTATAGAACTTTACAAGGCGAATTTACTGATGAATTTAGAATTTTTGTTTCTTTTTATAATAATATTCCAGATTGTGCAACAGGAGATAATGTAGATACATTATTTCATTCAGGTATCGTAAATGGTGATATTTTATTATGCGGAGTTAATAATTTACCAAATTTACACTTAACACCTACGTGTATTACACAACCCAAAACATATCAATGGTATAGAAAAAATAATATTAACAATATATTTATGCCAATTGATGGCGCAACAAATGAAACACTTCAATTGTCATATACACCACCATTTCCTCTTTTTTCACCATTAACATTATCTAATAATTACACACCTAATCAATGCAATACTTACAAAAGAATCGTAGCATATAAAGAACCTTATTGTGGTAGACCTAAAACAAAAGAAAGTGAAGAATTTCATATTTATAATTCAGAAACCTTAAAATTTAATTTTTCTATATTTGGTGAACAAGATGTTTGTTTTGGTAATGATTATTCTGTTAGTTTTTCCAGTGCTTTTTTAAATAATGTAATATACAGTTGCAATATTCCAAATCATTTTAATTTATCCAATGTTCAGAATAGTTTAACATTTCAACTCTTTGACCCAGTTTCAAATCAATTAATTGGAACAACATTTACACATAATTTTAATGGAACAATTCAAAATCAATTGAATCTTCCAAACTTTAATTTAGTATTTAATAATATTAATCCTTCTACTGGAAATACGCCTTTATTTTTACCTACAGCCACTGGAACAAATCAATTTCCTGTAGAATTACATATATCTGGAAATTATCTAAATTGTCCTGTGGGAATTGAACACCCAATAGATCCTTTACAAAATTCTGGTAGTTTAGGAAATATTAGCTATTCACCAACTGCGGTTGGCGGAGCAATTAATTACAATTGCAACAATTTATCAATTAATAATGTAGATATTGGAATAACTTTTACAGGATATGGTTGGGAATATTCAAATAATGGAATTAATTATAATCCAATCCCACTTTCACCAAATACCGCAAGTCTACCTTCAAGTTTTATAAATTCTCTTATAAATTCAAATCCTATTTTATATATAAGGAGAGTGAGTTTTGGAAACCCAAATTCGGAGTGTATTGCACCGAATTACAGCAATGTTGTTATAATAACCAATCATCCAACAAGTGTAATTTTTAATGCAACGTTATTACCAACTACTATATGTAATGGTTCAAATACTTTTACATTACCTACAACATCTTCAAATGGTATCATTGGTACATGGAATGTTGCAACAATAAATAACACCACAAGCGCAATTTACACTTTTACACCAGCAGCAGGTTATTGTTTACCACCATATACTTATAATTTAACAGTAACAAACACATTAGTTCCAACTTTCAATTCTATAATTCCAATTTGTGCTGGACAAAATTTTACATTACCAACCACTTCGTTAAATGGAGTTACGGGCACATGGTTACCAAATGTAAATAACACGATTACTACAACTTATACATTTACTCCAACTTCTGGAGGTTGTTCAAGCAATTTGATTAATTTAACAGTTGTAGTAAATCCATTAGCAACTATAAGTTTTAATAATTCTAATATTTCAACATCTTTTTGTACTGGCTCAACAGCTCCAATTTTACCTTTAGTAGATGATAATGGAATAACTGGAACTTGGAGTCCGTCAGTTGTCA
>NZ_JAYVFH010000280.1:0-3760 GCF_043773265.1 Flavobacterium sp.
CCAACCAATCCAAATGAAATTATAAAAGATCCATTAATATTAGAATTTTTAGGATTACAAAGAGAAAGTGCTTATTATGAAAAAGATTTTGAACAAGCAATAATTACAAATCTTCAAGATTTTCTTTTAGAATTAGGTAACGGATTTTCATTTGTTTCTCGTCAAAAAAGAATACATCTTGATGGTGATGAATTTTTTATAGATTTGGTTTTTTATAATAGATTACTTCAATGTTTTGTGTTATTTGAAATAAAAACTCATAAATTAACTCACGAAGATTTAGGTCAACTTCAAATGTATGTCAATTATTATGACAGAGTTGAAAAAGTAGCGCATGAAAAACCAACTATTGGAATTTTACTTTGTGCAGATAAAAATGATGCGGTTGTAAAATACTCATTACCAAAAAATAATAATTCCATTTTAGCAAGTCAGTACCAATTATACCTTCCAACCGAAGAACAATTATTGACCGAAATTAGAAAAGAAATAGAAATTTTAAAACATACAAACTAAAAAAAAATAATGAAAACAATAGCTGTAATAGGCGCAGGAACAATGGGTAACGGAATTGCTCACACTTTTGCACAAAGCGGTTTTACCGTAAAATTAATAGATATTTCTGAAAAATCACTCGAAAAAGGAATGGCAACTATTGCTTCCAACCTTGACAGAATGGTTGCAAAAGGAACTATTAGTGAGGAAGATAAACACAAAACAATTTCTAACATTATTACTTACACCGATATTAAAGATGGAGTTGTTGGAACTGATTTAGTTGTTGAAGCCGCAACCGAAAATGTAACATTAAAACTAAACATCTTCAAGCAATTGAGTGAAGTTTGCGATCATAATGTGATTTTGGCAACCAATACGTCATCTATTTCCATCACACAAATTGCAGCACAAGTTGTTCATCCAGAACGTGTTATCGGAATGCATTTTATGAATCCGGTTCCAATTATGAAATTAGTTGAAATTATTCGTGGTTATTCTACATCTAATGAAGTGACTAAAATTATTATGGATTTATCCGAAAAACTTGGAAAAACTCCAACCGAAGTTAACGATTATCCAGGATTTGTTGCCAACAGAATTTTAATGCCAATGATTAACGAAGCAATAGAAACTTTATATAATAAAGTTGCTGGTGTTGAAGAAATTGATACAGTTATGAAACTCGGAATGGGACATCCAATGGGACCATTACAATTGGCAGATTTTATTGGACTTGACGTTTGTCTTTCTATTTTAAATGTAATGTACGATGGTTTTAAAAATCCAAAATATGCTCCTTGCCCACTTTTAGTAAATATGGTTATGGCTGGAAAACTTGGTGTAAAATCTGGTGAGGGTTTTTATGATTATGCTGAAAGTAAAAAAGCAGAGAAAATTGCAAAGCAATTTTTAAAATAGTGTTCAGTTTTTCAGTAATCAATTAGCAAATTTTGAACACTGAATATTGAATACTGAATACTGAACACTAAAAACTGAACACTAATTAAAAATGAGCAAAATAATTCCTTTCAAAGCAGTTCGTCCAACGCCAGATAAAATTGGTTTGGTAACTTGTAGAAACTACGATGATTATAGTTCGGCGGAACTTGCTGCGTGGTTGAGTTTTAATCCGTATTCGTTTTTACACGTTATTAATCCGGCTTTTGTCAATTCTCAAAAAACTACTTTAGATAAAAGATATAAAGGTGTTGCATTGAAATATCAGGATTTTAAAAATGATGGTGTATTTTTAAAAGAAGATAAATCTGTTTTTTATTTGTATCAAATTCAAACTAAAAACAATACGTTTATTGGCATTGTTGCAGGAACATCAATTGAAGATTATAAAAACAATGTGATAAAAAAACACGAAGATACATTGCAATATCGCGTAGAATTATTTAAAGATTATTTGCATCAAACTAGTTTTAATACCGAACCTGTTTTAATAACTTATCCAGATAATTTAGAAATAAATAATTGGATTTCTGAAAAGAAAAAAGAACAACCAATTTACGATTTTTCTACAACTAATAAAGAAAAACATACTCTTTGGAAAATAGAAAGTGATAAAGAAATAGCTTGGTTACAAACTCAGTTTGAAAAAATTCCAGAATTGTATATTGCTGATGGTCATCACCGTTCGGCTTCGGCGGAATTATTATATGATGAAGACAAGCATTTGGGAAACCAAAACCTGAATTATTTTATGAGTTTTTTAATTGCCGAAAGCAATGTTAAAATTTACGAGTTCAATAGAATTATTCGAGATTTGAATGGCAATTCTAAAGATGATTTTCTTAAAAAATTAGCTCAAAATTTTATAATCAAAACCAAAGAACAAGAACTTTGGAAACCACAAAGTAAGTTTGAATTTGGAATGTATCTTGATGGCGATTTTTATGCATTATTTTACAAACAAAGTAATTCTATATCGGATTTGTCATCTCGAGCGCAGTCGAGAGAAACTATTTTAGAAAATCTAGACGCTCAAATATTATATGATAAAGTATTGCAACCTATTTTGGGAATTGAAGATTTAAGAAACGATGAAAGAATTGAGTATATTCCAGGAAAACAATCTATATTAACTATAAAAGAATTGGTTGATGAAGGCGAATTTGAAGTTGGATTTATGTTGTTTCCGTCTGATATTTCAGAGATTAAAGCATTGGCAGACAATAATTTAATTATGCCACCCAAAAGTACTTATATTGAACCTAAGTTTCGAAGTGGATTGATGGTTTATGAGTTATGAATTTGAGAAAAGAAAATAGATATATTTTCAAGTACAAAGATTTAAGAAATTTATAAAATTTTAAAAATTTCTTAAATCTGTGTTCTATGAATAAAATAATTTTAAATAAAATGTCAATAAAAAATAATCTTCTCCAAATAAAATCCCAACTTCCAAACCATGTAACATTGGTAGCCGTTTCTAAAACCAAACCAGTTACAGATTTAATGGAAGCATACAATGCTGGTCAACTCATTTTTGGAGAAAATAAAATCCAGGAAATGACTGATAAATGGCAAGAAATGCCAAAGGACATTCAATGGTATATGATTGGTCACGTACAATCCAATAAAGTGAAATTTATGGCTGAATATGTTAGCTTAATTCACGGAGTTGATAGTCTAAAATTATTAGAAGAAATAAATAAACAAGCTAAAAAACACGATAGAATTATTGATTGCTTGCTTCAAATTCATATTGCCGAAGAAGAAACAAAATTTGGTTTAGATGAAAAAGAATTAGATGAAATTCTTGAGATACTGAAACAAGTTCAGTATAAAAATATAAAAATTGTTGGATTAATGGGAATGGCAACTTTTACCGATAATCAAAATCAAATTAAAAAGGAATTTCAAAATTTGAAAACGATTTTTGATAAAGTAAGTCATCTGAAAACTGAAAACTGCCAACTGAACACTCTATCAATGGGAATGTCTGGCGATTATAAATTGGCAATTGAATGCGGAAGTACAATGGTTCGAATTGGAAGTAGTATCTTTGGAGGAAGAAATTGATGGAAGATGGAAGATGGAAGATGGAAGATTTTTAAAAATGAATTTTAAACTGAATACTAAAAACTGAACACTGAGCACTAACTTGTACGCAATACTCGACATAGAAACCACCGGAGGACAATTCAACGAAGAAGGAATTACCGAAATAGCCATTTACAAATTCGATGGTCACGAAATTGTAGATCAGTTTATTAGCTTAGTAAATCCAGAAATTCCTATACAACCATTTGTG
>NZ_JAYVFH010000281.1:0-11832 GCF_043773265.1 Flavobacterium sp.
CGTTGGTCATTTAATTATTGCCAATCACATGGCAGAACATTCTGTTTTAGAACAAATTTGGATGGTTGTAACGCCACACAATCCGCACAAAGAAAAAAATACTTTGCTTGATGACAGACAACGTTTTCATATGGTTTCATTGGCAACAGAAGAATATCCTAAAATAAAACCTTCTGATATTGAATTTAAATTACCTCAACCCAATTATACAGTAAATACGCTTGCACATTTAAAAGATAAATTTCCGCAGCACGAATTTTCTTTGATAATGGGAGAAGACAATTTAAAATCGCTTCACAAGTGGAAAAACTATGAGTATATTTTAGAAAACCACGATATTTATATTTATCCAAGAGTTTCTGAAAAAACAGATGTTGACTCTAATTTAAAAGATGTAGGAACAAGTTCAGCATTTAAAATTCATAAAATAAATGCTCCAATTGTAGAAATATCATCTACTTTTATTAGAGCAAATATTAAGAATAAAAAGAATATTAGACCATTACTTTCTGAAAAAGTTTGGCAAGAAATTGATTATAATAATTATTATAGGAAGTAATCTTAACATACTTTATTAAGTCATCGAGCAAGCTTTTTGTAAATTTGTTTCGGTTTAGAAATTTCATCTTCTAAACATTAATCTATTAAATCTATTAAAATGTTAAATTTCGAATTATACAATCCTGTCAATTACCTTTTTGGCAAAGGACAAACTGAAAAACTATCTAAATTAATTCCTGCAAATGCTAAAGTTTTATTGGCTTATGGTGGCGGAAGTATCTTTAATAACGGAGTTCACGAAGCTGTAAAATCGGCTTTAAAAGATTATGAAATAATAGAATTTGGAGGTATCGAACCCAATCCAAGATTTGAAACATTATTTAAAGCAGTAGAAATTGTAAAAAATGAAAAAATCACTTTTATTCTTGCAGTTGGTGGAGGAAGCGTTATTGATGGTGTAAAATTTATTTCTGGCGCAACACATTATGAAGGAAATCCAATTGATATTCTTAAAAATCGAGTTTTATTTACAGATTTGTCAAAGGTAATTCCTTTTGGAACCGTTTTAACCTTGCCAGCAACTGGAAGTGAAATGAATTCTGGAGCTGTTGTAACAATCGAAGCAACTCAAGAAAAACTTACTCTTGGCGGAAGTGCTTTGTTTCCAAAATTTTCTATTTGTGATCCAACTGTAGTTTCATCATTGCCAAAACGTCAAATAGAAAACGGAATTATCGATGCCTTTACCCACGTTATGGAACAATATTTAACTTATCCTCACGATGCACTTTTACAAGACCGAATTGCAGAAGGAATTTTGCAAACACTTGTAGAAATTGGTCCAAGTGTGGTAGAAAACCCTAGTGATTATAAATTGGCGTCTAATTTTATGTGGTGTGCAACAATGGCATTGAACGGATTAATTCAAAAAGGAGTTCCATCTGATTGGGCAACGCACATGATTGGTCACGAATTAACAGCGCTTTATGAAATTGACCACGCAAGAACTTTGGCAATTATTGCACCCAATTTATACCAAGTTATGTTTGAAACTAAAAAAGACAAACTAGCACAATATGGCGAAAGAGTTTTTAATGTTGCAGGAAATTCAGTAGATGAAAAAGCCAACAATGCCATTGAAAAGACAGTAGAATTTTTCCATAAAATGGGAATGAAAACCAAACTTTCTGAAAATACAGATGATTATTCAAAAACTGCCGATTTTATAGTAAATCGTTTCAGCGAAAGAGGTTGGAAAGCACTTGGCGAAAAACAAAATATTACTTTAGAAAAAGTTAAGGAAATTGTTGAAATGAGTTATTAAATTCTATTTTATTACACTTATTGCAGTTTAAAAGCTATATTTAAATAAAAGATACTGAATCAAGTTCAGCATAAAAAATCAAAAGCCATTCAAGAAATTAATCCCTGAATGGCTTTCTCAAACCCCAAAACAAAATTTTAACTAACTAAACTTATAATTTCAAACTAACAGAAATTATTTATATAAAACGTTTCAGAATTAGTCTTATTGTATTGAAAATCATAAATATAAGTTAAATTAATCTTAATAGAATTTATTTAAATACCGAAACACATCAAAGTATAACTTTTGTGATTACCATATAAATTGAGTATTTTTGATAATTCAAACAAACTACAATGAATCAATATCCAAAATTTGCAGTAATTGGTGGCGGAAGTTGGGCTACAGCTATTGCAAAAATGTTATGTGTAAACCTTGACGAAATTGCATGGTACATGAGAAACCAAGATGCAATAGATCATATTAAAACTCAAAAACACAATCCAAATTATTTAAGTTCAGTTGAATTTGATGTTAAAAAACTAAAACTTACATCAGATATTAATGAAGCTGTTGCTTATGCTGATTATATCATTTTTGCCATTCCGTCGGCTTTTTTAAGTGCAGAGTTAGAAAAACTAACCGTTAGTTTAAAAGATAAAGTAATTTTTTCTGCAATAAAAGGAATTGTGCCAGAAACATTCTTAATTGTTGGCGAACATTTCAATAAAAAATTTGATATTCCGTTTGAAAACATTGGTGTAATAACTGGTCCGTGTCATGCTGAAGAAGTAGCTTTAGAACGATTATCATATTTAACAATTGCTTCTGGCGATGCAGAAAAAGCAAAGATAGTTGCCAAAGTTTTAGCTGGAAATTATATTAAAACCAAAATCTCTGACGACATTATTGGAACCGAATATGCTGCAATGCTAAAAAACATTTATGCCATTGCTGCCGGAATTGCTCACGGATTGGGTTATGGCGATAATTTTCAATCGGTGATAATGAGTAATGCCATTCGTGAGATGAAGAAATTTATTAGAAAAGTGCATAAAATGAAACGTAATATTAATAATTCGGCCTATTTGGGAGATTTATTAGTTACTGGATATTCTGTTTTTTCTAGAAATAGAATGTTTGGAAATATGATTGGAAAAGGTTACACTGTAAAAAGTGCTATGATGGAAATGAGTATGGTTGCCGAAGGATATTATGCTGTAAAAAGTGCTTACAAACTAAACCAAGATTACAAAGCCAAAACGCCAATTATTGATGCTGTTTATGAAATTTTGTATGAAGGAAAAGATGCTAAATCAGTATTTAAAAAACTAACGGATAAATTAGATTAATATGAGTGAAAGATGGAAATTTCAACTAAAAGTTGGAATGATTTGGAGTATATTAATGACTGTTTTTATGGTTTTTATAAATGAAAAGTCTTTTAACGAACAACTCAATTCGAGTGATTTATACGTTAGATTGATTCTAATTTTTCTTTGTGGAATATTTATTATGGGATACATAACTTGGAAAGGTCAGGATGAAAAATACAATAGTTGGAGTACTTTTTTTAAAAGAAAACCTAAAAAAGAGTAAAATTTCAAAATACAACTATGTTAATCTGTTTTTATTAAATTAATTTTGAAGAGTATAAATTGTCTTAAAACAAACTTCGAGAATAACTTTATGCGATTTCTCCCAAAAGGTCGAAATGAAAATTTTACGTATTTTTTTGAATTTTTTTTGTCATTTCGACAAAGGAGAAATCACATTACTAAATCAAATTTCGAGAATAACTTTATGCGATTTCTCCCAAAAGGTCGAAATGACAAACTAATTTAAAAAACTTATTATTAAAAAAACATGAATGAATTCAATCCACAACAAGGTTTTCATTCCTACTACGTTTATATAATTACCAATAGGTATAGGTCTACATTTTATATCGGGATGACAAATAATATTAAATTAAGACTAAATCAACATAATGAAAATATAGAAACAGGAAACAAAACCTTTGCATCAAAGTATAATATTGAATTTCTTGTTTATTACGAAAAATTTGTTTGGGTTGAAGAAGCGATTGCTAGAGAAAAACAATTAAAAAAATGGAGAAGAGAAAAGAAATTAGATTTAATTAGAAGTTTTAATCCTAAATTCGAATTTTTAAATCATCATTTTTAATGAAAATCTCGTTTTGTCATTTCGACGAAGTAGAAATCACATTCTCAAAATTGCTTAATGTGAATTAACTTTATGCGATTTCTCCCAAAAGGTCGAAATGACAACTTTGCGTATTTTTTTAGAATTTTTTTTTGTCTTTTTTGTCTTTTCGACGAAGGAGAAATCACATTCTCAAAATTACTTAATGAGAATTAACTTTATGCGATTTCTCCCAAAAGGTCGAAATGAGAACTTTGCGTGTTTTTTTTGAATTTTTTTTTGTCTTTTTTGTCTTTTCGACGAAGGAGAAATCACATTCTCAAAATTGCTTAATGAGGTTTAACTTTATGCGATTTCTCCTAAAAGGTCGAAATGAAAATTTTACGTATTTTTTTGAATTTTATTTTTTTTGTCTTTTCGACGAAGGAGAAATCACATTAACCAAATCAAATTTCGAGAATAACTTTATGTGATTTCTCCCAAAAGGTCGAAATGACAACTTTGCGTGTTTTTTTTGAATTTTTATTTTTTTGTCTTTTTTGTCATTTCGACGAAGGAGAAATCACATTCTCAAAATTGCTTAATGAGGATTAACTTTATGCGATTTCTCCCAAAAGGTCGAAATGACAACTTTGCGTATTTTTTTTGAATTTTTTTTTGTCTTTTTTGTCTTTTCGACGAAGGAGAAATCACATTGTCAAAATTGCTTAATGAGGATTAACTTCATGCGATTTCTCCCAAAAGGTCGAAATGACAAAAATTGAAACAATTTTCTTTTTTCTACCTAACAATAACGCCATCAACAAACAAAATTGGCACTTCTTCAACATAATCTGGAGTGATTGTTTGTGCTTTAAAAATAAATTTCTTGTCATACAAAGTATTCCCAATAAAGTAGGTTACCATGAATTCGTTATTTAATCGTAAAATACTATTTTCTAATAATTCTATCTTTACTACTGAAACTGCTGGTACTTTTGGAAATGCATGTCGCAAAAGTGATGTTTTTTTCATTTCGCCATCTATTGTTCCAAAGGCATTGGAAACTACCAGTACACTTTCTAAATCAAAATCTGAATCATTTACTAGATAAGCATACCAAACTTTTTCCATGAAGTCATCGCTCCATTCTTGGATTGCAGCAAGGAATACGTTTTCTACTGTTGGGATTTTTATGTCTGATTTCATTTTCAGTTTTAGATTAACCACAAAGTTCATAAAGAAGACGCAAGGAACACAAATTTTTAGTGAGCTTCGTGAAAAAACTTAGTGCTCTAAGTGGTAAAAATGTATTGTTTAATTTATATTGATGACTTAAATTGCTCCAAGAAACGCACATCGTTTTCATAGAACATTCTGATATCGCCAATTTGATATAATAACATTGCAATTCTTTCTATTCCCATTCCAAAGGCAAAACCGTTGTATTCGTCTGGATTTATTCCGCAGTTTTTAAGAACATTTGGATCTACCATTCCGCAACCCATAATTTCTAACCAACCTGTTCCTTTTGTAATTCTATAATCGGTTTCTGTTTTTAAACCCCAATAAATATCAACTTCGGCACTTGGTTCTGTAAAAGGAAAGTACGATGGACGCAAACGAATTTTAGATTTTCCAAACATTTCTTTGGTGAAATACAACAAGGTTTGTTTTAAATCGGCAAATGAAACGTCTTTGTCAATATATAAACCTTCTACTTGATGAAAAATACAGTGTGAACGTGATGAAACTGCTTCGTTACGAAAAACTCTTCCCGGTGAAATGGTGCGAATTGGCGGTTTATTGTTTTCCATATAACGCACTTGTACTGATGAAGTATGTGTTCGCAACAAGATATCAGGATTTGTTTGAATAAAAAATGTGTCTTGCATATCGCGTGCCGGATGATATTCTGGCAAGTTTAATGCGGTAAAATTGTGCCAATCGTCTTCAATTTCTGGACCTTCAGAAACGTTGAATCCTATGGTTGAAAAGATGTCAATAATTTGATTTTTTACTAATGAAATAGGATGACGAGCACCAATAATTAATGGTTCGCCTGGACGTGACAAATCGCCATAAAAACCTTTAATTTCTTCTTTACTTTCTAGTTCTTCTTGAATGGTTTTTACTTTTTCTTCGGCTACTGTTTTTAAAGTATTTATTACTTGTCCGAAGTCTTTCTTTTGTTCGTTTGGTATGTTTTTAAACTCAATGAAAAGTTCTTTTAGCAATCCTTTGCTTCCTAAATATTTTATACGAAAATGTTCTAAAGCTTCTTTGTTTTTAGTATTGAATGCTTTGGCTTCTTCTATGTGCTGTTTAATCTTGTCTATCATCGGTCGTTCTTTGAAGGTGCAAATTTAGGGATTTTAGTTGAAAGTAAACAGTTGCAGTCTCAGTTTTCAGAATATTCTGAACTGAAAACTGAGACTGCGACTGAAAACTAGTCAATAAGTTCTTTTTCTAGAAAATAACTCACTATAGCATCTTTCATTAAAATTGATTGTTCGCCTGCTTTTAGTGGTGGTAATTCTTCTTTTACTGTGTAATGTGGCCAACCGTCTTTGTCTACAAAATCGAATTCGTAATATCCGTAAGGTTCGAGTAATCTACAAATTGCAATGTGCATTAGGTTTACTTTTTCGTCTTTTTTAAAAGCTTCTTTGAGTTTTCCAAGTTCTTGTACTCCAATTAAATATATAATTGCGTCTAAATCTAAAACATCGCCATCGGCAAATTGATTGGAAAGGATTTCTACGACTTTGTTCCAGCGGTTTTTTAATTGTTCGTCTCTTGACATTTTTTTTTTCTTTTTTTTAGAAAATAGAGTAGAGAAAAAAGAGAATTGACTTTATCTTTATCTAAAATGATTTGCAAATATATCACATTTAGAATCTTTTCTCTTTGTTCTATTTTCTATATTCTTATATATTTGCATTTCAATTTTATGAAATTATGGGAATTATAGATATTGTTCTAGGTGCTTTATTGGTTTTTGGATTAATTCGTGGTTTGCGAAACGGACTTTTTGTAGAATTGGCTTCACTAGTTTCATTCTTTGTTGGAATTTATATTGCTGTAAAATTCTCTTATGTTGTTGGAAATTTTCTTGGTGATAGTATAACTTCATCTGCCAAAACAGCAAAGGTTATTGCGTTTGTAATTACACTAATAATTGTTGTTGTTGCAATTCATTTATTGGCAAAAGTTTTTTCAAAAATTGCGAGTTTTGTTTTTTTAGGTTGGCTCAATAAAATTGGTGGAGCGTTTTTTGCAACTTTAAAAACAGCTTTATTACTTGGAATTGTATTGAGTTTATTTCAAAAAGTAAATATCAACGACACTTTTTTATCTAAAGAAACTCAAAATAATTCATTGCTTTTTAACCCAGTTTTAAAAACTTCTGAAATTTTATTACCAGTTTTGACTGATTGGTTTAAGGATTTGAAAAGTAGTGTTCGGTAATCAGTATTTAGTGTTCAGTAAAAAAACACATATAACATTTACCTCAACTCTTTAATAGCTTCGTCGCTTATCCAACCTGTAGTTTCATCGGTTAGTTGTATTTTTTTCCAATTGGCAATGCTTTCTAGAATGTACACTTTGGTTCCTTCATGAAGCAAAATTGTTTCAGAACTTGTTGCTTTTGGTTCTGCTTTTAACGATGCTGTTTCAGAAAAAATTATGGCTGATTTTTCGTTTGTTTTTCTGTTTTTTTCATAAATCGCCGATGAAATACTAATTAGTATTGCAATTAAAATCACAAACATTCCTGTAAAAAAAATTCGTTTTTTTACACCAGTTCTAGAAAAATAATAAGCCGCAAAAAAAGCTAAAAACAAAAACGTTAATGCTACTGCAATCCATGCCCAAGTGTCATAATAATAACTGCTTGTAAAATCTTGTATGAGTTTATCAAAACCAACTTTTGGAATAACTTTTATGACGTCGATTGTCATTTTTTGAGCGAAATCTAAATTGGTTTTTATTTCTTGGTCGTTAGGATTTAATTGCAATGCTTTTTCATAATTGTAAATTGCTGGTGCAACTTTGTGTAGTTTGTAGTAGCAATTTCCTAGATTAAAATACAACTCAGCCGAATGTTGACCATTGGCCAAAACGCTTTCGTAACTTGTTATTGCCGCTTTATAGTTTTCGTTTTTGTAATAATTATTTCCATCTGCAAAGGGATTGGAAATATCTGTTGCAAAAACAGACCACGAAAAAATCAAAAATAAATAAAATAATTTTTTCATTGTGTTACTATTTAATTTGTTTATCAAGTTCAGATATAATGGCTACTGCTTTATCATAATCTTGATGAATTATTGTACTTGTTGATGGTGCATATCTTGCTAGTTCACAACTTTCTGTCAGTGTTATAAACTCGTTTATGGTTTCAGTATTTACATTTTTAGAAAGCAGAATTTCTGTGATTTTTTCCTTACTCATTTCTGATGTTTCGATGCTTAATTTAGCTTTCAAGAAATTGTGCATTGCTTTTTCTAATGCAATATAAAATGGCTCTTTCTTAGTTATATATTTCTTGGCTTCTGATAAATATTTTTTGGCTAAAGCATTAGCTTTTTTCTTTTTATTTCCAATAATATCTGCGTCTTCGGCTTCTTTTCTTTTTCTAAAAACAATTATAAGAGGAATAAAAAGTATTGGTAAAATCATCAAACCATAAAACAATCCTGAACCAAAGAAATCTTTAGAATTAATAGATGATAGGGATGTTTTTTGCTTAATAAATGCAAACGATTTGGCAGCTGCAACTTGAACTTTGCTTGTATTGGTTGTTCCTGCTGTTGTATTTTCGCCTTGCAAAACATCTAAAACTATTTCTGGTGAAGTAATGGTTTTATAACTATTTGAAATTAAATCAAAATAGGAAAATGATAATGGTTTTATAGCAAAATTTCCTTTAGATTGAGGAATAATTGTGTATTTATCTTGTATGCTTCCTGTCATTCCAGAAATTGGTGTTGAAACATTTTCGGTGTGTTCTGGATCATACATTTCTAATGAAGATGGTACAATTGGTTTTGGTAAACTAAATAATTTTAAGTTTCCTGTTCCTGTTACTTGAAGGTTTAAATCTAAAGATTCTCCACTTTTTAATGTTGTTTTGGATGGTGAAACTGTGAAATCAAATGTGCCAACAGCTCCAGAAAATCCTTCGGGTTTTCCTGTTTCTGGCAATGGTTTTACATTTATAACTTTGGCTCCAGCCGAAACTCTTTTAGTTTGCATTTTTGTTTCATATTCACCATAAACATCAACTCTTCCTGTTGGAACTTCAACTTGAACGTCTAATGTTAATGGTTCTATTTGAAGGTTTCCTGCTTTTTGAGGATACAAAACCATTTTTCGAAGTATGGCATATCGGTAACTTTCACCATTAAAAACTCCTTGTTGAATATTGAATTGTTTTACATCAATATTTTGACTCCAAAAATCAGAATATTTTGGTTTATTAGTTTCATTCCAACCACCAACTGCAGAACGATTGCTAACATAAATTTTGTAAACTACAGTTATTGGTTCGTTTACATAGGGATTTGTTTTAGAAATTTCTGCTACAAGATGAACACCATCTTTTCCTGCATTTAAAGGAACGCGTTGTTGCTGTTGCTGTTGATTATAATATGTATTATTCGAATACGGATTTTGTTGTTGTTGAGCAACTGCGTTTCCAACGGTTATGGTTATGGGTTGAGTTTTATAAACTTGTCCGTTATATTCTATTGTGGCACTTTTTATAGTTAACTTTCCTTTTTTTAAGGGCATCAATGTATATGAATATGCTTTGTTGAAAGTGCTTCTTCCGTTTACCCATGATTGACTTACCATTTGACTTGGTCCAGAAACTATTCTAAATCCTGATGCTTGAAAATTTGAAATTACTAAATTGTCTCCATCAAAATTCATATAAAATTCTATTCTCACATTTTCGTTTATACCAATTTCATCTCTACTTACTTTTGCTTCAAATTTTACTTGAGCACAAAGTAGGTTTATAGAAATTATTGTAAATAAAAGAAATAAATACTTTCTCATTTTTTATTCAAAATTTTTAATTCGTAATTGACTAATTACCAATCTTTTTCTGGTTTTGATGGTTTTCCTTGAACCTTTTGTGCATTTATTTTTTCTTGCACTTTTTTCTCTTCATTGTTTACAGCATCAAGAAGATTTTCGATTCTTTGTTTAGATGCACCACTAGGTTTTGGTTGTGGTTCTTCTGGTTTGTCTTTTTCTTTTTTATCGGTTTGGTCTTTCTTTTCTTTTTCTTTGTCTTTTTTATCTTCTTCTTTTTTATCTTCTTCCTTTTTATCTTTTTCTTTGTCCTTTTCCTTATCTTTTTTGTCGTCTTTCTTATCTTTTTTGTCGTCTTTTTTTGGTGGATTGTCTTTTAACATTTTTTTTGCTAATGCATAGTTGTATCTTGTTTCTTCATCTGTTGGATTGTTTCTAAGCGCATTTTTATAAGCTTCAACTGCGCCAGAATATTCTTTTTCTTTCATTAATGAATTTCCAAGATTATGAAATGCTTGATGTTTTTCGGGTTTTGTTTTAGCATCACTAATTGCTTTTGCAAATTGATATTTGGCTTCTGATGGTTGGTTTTGTTTGTAAATAGTTGTTCCTAAGTTGTAAGAAGATTTGGACTTCTTTTTGAATTTGGCTTGCGATATTCTATAATTTGCTTCAGCATCGACATAGTTTTTCTCTGCAAATTTTTCGTTGCCTTTTGGCAAAAATTTGTCTTTCTCTTGTGCTTTTGTGGCAAAAGTGATTAGGATTAGACAATATATAATTAATTTTTTCATTTATTTTATTTTGATTGTGTGATTTCTCTTAAAAGGTCGAAATAACAAAACCGTTTTATTATATCTGCACGGTAATAAAAATCAATAGAATTTATTTTTCTTCATTAAATAAATTCATTTTTTTTACCCATTTGGTTTTTCTTTCTAATAAAAAAACATCTAATAATAAAAGAAAAAAACCAAAGCCCAAAAACCATTGAAACTGCGATTTAAAATCGGCCATTTGTGTTGCACTGAATTCTGTTTTTTCGGTATTATCTAAAACTTTTTTTACATAATCTAAAACAACTTTTGTTGAATTCCCATCAACATAACCTCCTTTTGAACTTTTTGCAATTGTTGTTAAAACTTCTGCATTTCTTTTAGTAACAACTATATTTCCTTCTTGATCTTTTTGTAAACCTTCGCCATAACCATTTTTAGCCAACGGAATTGTTCCTCCTTTTTCTGTTCCAACGCCAACGGTAATTATTTTTATTCCTAATTTCTGTGCTTCTTCTGCGGCGTTTTCTGCATTGTTAGAATGGTCTTCACCGTCAGAAATAATTATCAACAACTTATTGGTTTTGTCTTTTTTATCAAAATATTTATTCGAAGCCAAATCTATTGCTTGGTCTATTGATGTTCCTTGCGAAGAAATCATTCCGGGATTCATAGATTGCAAAAACATTTTGGCAACACCATAATCAGAAGTCATTGGTAATACAGGAAAAGCACTTCCAGAATAGGCAATGATTCCAATTTTATCACTTCCCAATTGATTTATTAATTGTGAAACAAGTTGTTTACTTTTCTCTAATCTATTTGGCGCAACGTCTTCTGCCAACATGCTTTTAGAAACATCTACCGCAAAAACTATATCAATTCCTTGTCGTTTTACTTGTTCTATTTTGGTTCCCATTTTGGGATTTACTAATCCGATGATTAAAAAAGTAAATCCTAAAAGAACGACTACAATTTTCAAGATAGGTTTAAATAAAGATTTCTCTGGACTTAATTTTTTTATTAAGTCTAAATCGCCAAATTCTTGTTGTTTTT
>NZ_JAYVFH010000282.1:0-2882 GCF_043773265.1 Flavobacterium sp.
TTTTAATTTTAATATATATATTATGAACATCCCAAGAATCGTTGGAGCAGGATTAGTTGTTATTGGAGCAGGAATTGGTATCGGTAGAATCGGTGGTTCTGCTATGGATGCAATTGCACGTCAACCAGAAGCATCAGGAAAAATCCAAACAGCTATGCTTATTGCAGCTGCACTTATTGAAGGAATTGGTTTCGCAGCTTTATTTGCTGTAGCAGAAAACTAGTAGAAAAATTCAAAAGCTATAACGGTTGGTTGTAGCTTTTGTTTCTATTTTAAAATTAAATTACAACACATAATACAATTTTAATTATACATTATATAGTATGGATAAATTAATAAATGATTTCTCATTAGGTTTGTTTTTTTGGGCATCGATTATTTTCGTAGGACTTGTTCTTTTATTGAAAAAATTTGCATGGAAACCAATTCTTGATGCAGTAAATACAAGAGAAGAAGGTATTAGAAATGCACTTTTATCTGCAGAAAACGCTAAAAAAGAAATGCAAAATCTTAAATCTGATAATGAAAAATTATTAGCAGATGCAAGAGCAGAAAGAGAATTGATGATGAAAGAAGCTCGCGAAATCAAAGATAAAATGATTAATGATGCCAAAACAGAAGCTCAAGCAGCTGGAGAAAAAATGATTTCTCAAGCTAAAGCAGCAATAGAAAGCGAAAAAAATGCAGCTATGGCAGATATTAAAAATCAAGTATCTTCATTGTCATTAGAAATTGCAGAAAAAGTATTAAGAGACGAATTATCTAACAAGGATTCTCAAACTAAATTAGTTGAGAAAATGTTGGGTGACGCCAAATTAAACTAATCAATATGTCAAGAGCAGCGATTAGATATGCCAAAGCAATTTTAGATATTGCACAAACTTCTGGAAAAGCAGAAGCGGTTAACAGCGATATGAAGTCAATTGTTAATGCCGTTTCAGAAAGCTCAGAATTAAAAGAATTTTTAGCAAGTCCAATTATTAAAATGGATGTTAAGAAATCGGCTTTGTCTGAAATATTTTCAAATGTTCAAAATGAAACTAATAGTTTGTTTCACTTATTATTTGAAAATAAAAGATTTGAAATTCTTGAAGCTATTGCAGTTCAATACAATAGATTATTTGATGAAAGTAACGGAGTTGAAGTTGCAAAAGTAACAACAGCTTTTCCAATTACTCCAGAATTAGAAATCAAAGTATTGGCGAAAATTGCAGAATTTTCAAACAAGAAAATTACGATTGAAAATATAGTAGATCCTGCAATTATTGGAGGATTTATATTAAGAGTTGGCGACAAGCAATACAACGCTTCTGTTGCTAATAAATTAGGAGAATTAAAAAGAGAATTCGCAAATTAATTTTTATTATTATGAGAAATTTTTTTACAACAGTATTTTTAGGTCTTTCGATTTTATCTTTTTCACAAGAAATTAAGTTAAAAAAAGGTGATGTCCTTGTTGACGAAAAAGTGTGGTTAAATTATGATGGATGTGGAGGTTTTAGCAACAACTGTAGCTTAATGCTAACGTCTAATAAAGAAGAAATAATTTACATGGAATTTGTAAAAATTCCAGGAGTAGAGCCAATCACAAATTATAATAAAACAGGAGATTTAACTTATATTGAAGTAAAATTTTTAGGTTTAAATAAATCTATAGAATTAGATTTAACATTTAAAAAAGCAATTAGTATTATTTACAATTCAAAATGCATCAACGAAGATGGTACTTTTGATGAAGATAAAGTTCAAAGAATAATTGAAAAATACGGAACACCTTTTTCAGATAGATTAAACAGAAGCAATAATACAAATACAATAATAATTAAAGAAGAAGAGCCAAGAAGATCAGGCATTAATATCAATATAGGTAGATAATTTATACTATTATGGCAGAAATTAAACCAGCTGAAATTACAGCAATATTAAAAAAACAATTATCAGGTTTCGAATCTGGTGCAACGTTAGAAGAAGTAGGAACTGTACTTCAAGTGGGTGATGGTATTGCTCGTGTTTACGGTTTATCAAATGCTCAATACGGTGAGTTAGTACAATTCGAAAACGGATTGGAAGCTATTGTATTGAACTTAGAAGAAGACAATGTTGGTGTTGTACTTTTAGGACCATCTACTGGAATCAGAGAAGGTTCAATTGTAAAAAGAACTCAACGTATTGCTTCATTAAAAGTTGGTGAGCAAATTGTAGGTCGTGTTGTAAACACACTTGGAGAACCTATTGATGGTAAAGGACCAATTGGTGGCGAACTATATGAAATGCCATTAGAAAGAAAAGCTCCAGGAGTTATCTTTCGTCAACCAGTTACCGAACCATTACAAACCGGTATCAAAGCAGTAGATGCAATGATTCCTGTTGGTCGTGGACAACGTGAACTAGTTATTGGTGACCGTCAAACTGGTAAATCAACAGTTTGTATTGACACTATTTTAAATCAAAAAGAATTTTACGATGCTGGAAAACCAGTATTTTGTATCTATGTTGCAATTGGGCAAAAAGCATCAACTGTAGCAGGAATTGCAAAAATGTTAGAAGAAAAAGGAGCAATGGCTTATACAGTAATTGTTGCTGCAAACGCTTCAGATCCAGCACCAATGCAAGTTTATGCACCAATGGCTGGAGCTGCAATTGGAGAATATTTTAGAGATTCTGGTCGTCCTGCATTAATTGTTTATGATGATTTATCTAAACAAGCAGTTGCTTACCGTGAAGTTTCTCTTTTATTAAGAAGACCACCAGGACGTGAAGCATATCCGGGTGACGTTTTTTATCTTCACTCTCGTTTATTAGAAAGAGCTTGTAAAGTTATTGCTGATGACGATATTGCTAAAAACATGAACGATTTACCAGATACTTTAAAAGGTATTGTA
>NZ_JAYVFH010000283.1:0-11695 GCF_043773265.1 Flavobacterium sp.
GATTGATTGGAACTTATTTAGGATTTTGGGTGATTAGATTGGTTGCTCAAGAAAAACAAAAATATCCTGGACTTACTAGAGAAGTAAAAACTACGTTTGAACATCCAACTGAAGGTGGCGAAAGAGAAATTTAAAAATTCATGGAACAATTTATAGATTTTCTTGATAGTATAGATAAGAATTTTATTGATGGCATTTTTATCAGTGTTATTTTAATACTTTTAGTTAAAAGGTTTTTAAAAATAGTTGATATCAATATTGCACTTAATATTATCAGTTATATAATTTTATTTTATAGCATTTTAACAACACTATATTTGATATTAATTATCGTTTTTAAAGTAAATTCTAACTTATACTTCACTTTTATAAAACGTGCCACAGGAATTTATAAGTTTATTTATATTTTATTACTTTTTTTACATTCATTTCTTCCTTTTCTCTTATTTTTTAAAAAAATCAGAACAAAAATTTATTTTGTCTTTTTCATATCAGTATTTATGAATTTAGGTTGGTTGTTTGAATCGTTTGTTATTCATGTAACAAGCTTACACAGAGATTATGCAGATGAAACTAATGCATTATTACCTTTTAATAGAGAATTAATTATTATTGCTAAAGGATTTATTTTGGGGATTTTTGCTTTAATAATTGGTCATATATTCGAAAAATATAAACTTTCTAAACTATAAAAATTCTCTTCTAATCTCTTGAAACGATTGATTAGAATTGATTAATCTATTTATAATTTCTTTTCTCAAAACATCAATATTCTCCTCATTTAAATATTTTGCCCAGGTTGTTTCTTCAAATAAAGTTCTTATTTGTTTAATTAGTTTTGTTGTTTCTGTTGAAGTTCTTATTATTTTATCAGATGAATAATTTTCACTTTGCTTGTGATAATAGTTTACCGATTTAAAATCGAAATTGGCTTCTAGAAAATATAATTTTTCATAATCATTGTCGGCATAAAAATCTGACCATTTAGCAAATCCTAGTTTGTTTCTAGTAGAGTTTGAAATCTGTTTGTTTAAATTTTTATCTAATCGCCACTTGCAATTGGCAACTCTACTCCAATGATTGGATAAACGATACACACCGTTTTCTACAAAATAATAACTACTACCCGATTTACTTTTGAAATTTAATTTTAAATTTTTAATTAATTCAAAATCAACTTCTTGAAAAATACAAAAAGTGTGTTTATGAAAATTGGTTTTATTGTAGGTTTCGATTGGCATTTAGAAATTATTTTAGCAAAAATAAAATAAATTTTAATCAATAAGAATATTTATGATTATTATATAAATCTTATAAATTAATTTTTTTTAATAATAAATCTTACCCAAAAAAGTTAAAAATTTGTAAAACTATTATAAAATAAAACCAATAAATTATACTTTTGATTAGTTTAATTTAAAATTCTAAATATTATGACATTCAAAAACTTTATTGCTGTAGCTTTAATCATTTTGATGAATTTCAACGCTATAGCACAAGAAAAAAAATCTTTTTCTACAATTAATGTGGAAGATAATATTATAATGACCTGGAATAAAAATACTCCAGAAAGCGAAATGAAAGACGACATAAAAGCTTTGTCAGAAAAAGGTATTACCATTAAATATTCTGGCATAAAACGTAATTCTAATAATGAAATTACGGCTATTAAAGTTGAGTTTTCAGATAGAAAAGGAAATAAAGGAATTTTAGGTTATGACAATCAAAAACCTATTGGTACCATAAAATTCTTTAATCAAAATGGCGAAATTGGATTTGGTGAACCATCCAATTCTAATGACATGTTAGCAAGTAATGATTTTTTTAACAATTTGAACAATCCTCAGGATATAATCAAGCAATTTCAATTTAAAAATGGCGAAAATGATTCACAAACTTTTAGTTATAATTTTGGCGATGGCGAAAGTTTAGGTAAATCGAGTTCTAAAATGATTATAAAAAAAGATGGTAAAAAACCGCTAGTAATTCAAGATGGTGATGTTGTTGAAGGCGGAGATGATTATACAAAGGAAGAACTAGAAGATATAAAAAAAGGAAATCGATTTGAATATAAAGATAGTAATGAACTTAATAAAAATGAATTTGATTTTAGAAATAATGATGGTTTAGAGAATTTTAAAAAGCAAATTGAAAAAATACAAATTGATATTGATAAACCTAAACCAAATTCATCATCTGATTTTAATAATGACTTTGATAAAACCAAAAACGAAATGTTAAAAGCCAAAGAAGAAATGATTAAAGCCAAGGAAGAGATGGAAAAAGCAAAAAGTGAATTAGAAAAAGCTAAATCTACATTAAAAACTCAAAAAACATAATTTGTATAAAAAAACCTTTCATCACTGAAAGGTTTTTTTGTAATTTATTTTTATAATTAATTAATAACCTTTTTGGTTACAACTAAATTTGTATCGGTAGTGATTTTTATTATCAATACTTGATTTGTATTTTTCAAATTAACTTTGGTTTCTGAAGCATTAATATTATTTTTTGTCAATAATAATCTTCCGTTTATATCATAAACTTTAATAGATGACATTATTGTGCTTCCTGAGTTTATATTCAAATCTTGGTTTTGTTTGTAAACCACAATAGAATTCTCAATGATTGTTGGAACTTCTACAGCTAAAGATGATGTGTAAATTATTTCAAAACGAGTATTGAAAACTCCAATTTCACTATTAAAAGTGTAATTTCCAGTTTTTAAATCAAATACTGTATTTGTTAAATTGTCTCTCAAATAAATTGCTTGTTCTGTTTCTTCGAACAATCCATCAAAATGATTAATTGATATTGTATATGATCCAGCAGTTTCAACTTTAAATCCTAAAACAACAACATCTGCTGTGTCAAATGGCAATGGTCTTCCTTGAATGGCATATTCATTGTTATTTATAAGTGTAGTTAATGCAGTTTGACTATCATTAAAATATTTACCATCAATTCCGTCATCAACATCATTAGTAGCTTCATCCATATAAGAAACCATTGTTTGAGAAATAAAACCAGTAGTATTTGATAAATCTAACCAAACTCTATTTCGGTCTTCAATTGCTCTTAAAAATTGATTACTATTATCTGTAACTCTCATTGAATTGGTAAAGTTTATAGATGTAGAAGTCGATTTAACAATAAATCCTTGTCCAACTTGAATGAATCCATTTGGAGTTAAAGCTAAAGGATCGCCAGCATTTTGATCAGTTCCTGTTCCTCCAGCCAAAGTATAAGTTGCATAGGAAGACATTGCCGTATTATTAGTTTTTCTCCAAAAATATAATGCTTCGACTATATTGTTATCATCTATAAAAGCATCGGCTTCAATTGTTGACGGATAAGGATTTCCAACAGCATTGTAAGTATTATTTACAACAGGAACTGTAACTGGTCCATTATTTGGAACACCTGTAAATTGTCCGTTCCAAATTGCTGCCCAAGTTGGATGATTATTAGGAACTCTAATTAAATAACCAGTACCAACAGAAAAATTTGTTGTCGATGGCGATGCAATAACACTATATAAATTTGTAGCCGAATTATAAGTATAAAAACGATTAGACAATGTTAATGGCGAAAAAGCTTGCAATTCTTGACTAGAAACTGGCGATGACCATAACGAATAATCCAAACGTTTAATCGGTGCGCTATTACGTTTTACAATAATATTTCCAGAATTGGCAACATCACTTGTTTGTATTAAATTAGAATTATTATTTAATGTGAAACTTCCCGAAGCAATAGTTAAAGCTCCATTCAAAACAACATTATCTCCAGAAGAAACAATTACTATAGCATTGTTGTTTACAGTTAAAGAACATGCATTTAAATCTCCTGTTGAAGTATAATTTGCCGAAATAATTGCTGTTGTAGTACTTGTTGGAACACCATTATCCCAGCTTCCGCCACCAACAGTTGACCAAGTTGTAGTTAATACTGTAACAATTGATGTTCCAGAGATAACTGGTGTACAAACACCATTAGAAACTACTGCTCTAAAATAAGTTGTTGAAGATATAGATCCAATTTCTGCAATTGTCAAAATAGTAGAATTAGTTCCAATATTTGAAAGGTTAACAGAAAATCCAGAATTATCTGCTTTTTGCCATTGAACTGTTCCTGTTGCACTTGAGATTGTAATATCATTAGAAGGAGAACTTCCAGAACAAATAGCTTGATTAGATGAAATACTTCCAACGCTTAGAGCTGGAGTAACAAGTAATAATACTGGAGTAGAATTAGAAAAACAACCAGAACTTGTTATAACACATCTAATATAATAATTATTATAAGTTAATGGAGTATTTGCAAAAGTTAAAGTGCTTAAAGTATTTCCTGAAACACCTATTAAACCATTTGTGTTGGTCCAAGTAGTAATTGGATTGGTTGAATATTGCCATTGATAAGTTGGAGATAATGCTGATGTAGCAACTGTAAATGTTCCAGTAGTATTTTGACAAATTGTTATTGGCAAAGGTTGTGATGTAATTGTTGGTGATGGATTTACTGTAACAGTAACTATATTCGAAACAACAGATGATGCACAAGTTCCAATAATTACAACATCATAACTTCCTGCTTCTGTTGTTGTTGCATTTGTTAAAGTTAAAGTTGCAGTATTTTGACCAGAAAAAATTCCACTATTAATAATATCAACTCCATTTCTTCTCCAAAAATATTTTAGTCCTGAACCAGTTGCTGTTACAGAAATAGTCTGAATACCATTTCCAGAACAAGTTGATGAAGGAGTTACAGGTTGAACAGTTATTGTAGGTAAACTACAATTATTATTTATTTTTCCTGTTGATGCAGTAAAATAGGTTGAGTTTATATTAGCTGCAGAAGAACCTGTTCCACCCCAAGAACCAGAGGTTTGAAAAACACCACCTAAAGATAATCCAACCGAAGTATGAATAAGTCCAGTAGTAAGATTAGCCACAACACCTGTAGCAACAGACAAAGTGTTACTAATTGTTGTTGATGCTGAAAATGTATTAGTTCCTGAACCTGATAAAGTTAAATTATAATAAGGTAATGCAACAACCGTTTGTGCCGCACCATTATACTCTACAGTTCCTGTTCCTGAAATAAATGCTCCTCCAGTTCCGCTTATTGATCCAGCAAATTTTAAAATACTTGAACCACCATTTAAAGTTCCTGCTGTTCTAGTATAATTAGATGAATAAGTATGTGTTAAACCAGTTCCTAAATTTAAAGTTCCTCCAGTTCCATTTATTGTAAGTCCAGAACCACTTGTGTTTCCAGTAAAAGTTGCAGTTCCGCCAGTTTTGGTCATTGAAACCAAACCTATAGTATTGAACCCAGCAATACTTTGAGTAGCCATTGTGTTTGTTATAACAATTGGTGAACTTCCAGCGTTAAAAGTTCCTCCATTATTAATAAAATTACCACCAAAAGTTAATTGAAGGTTTGCAGTATTTAATGTTGCTCCAGTATTTATAGTTAATGGTGATGAAATATTAAAAACTTTTGCTATATTCATTGTTATTGCTCCAGTATTTGATACAATAACTCCACCAAGTCCAGAAAATGGTGTTATCCATTCTACTCCAGCAGTTCTTGCTGTTGCGGTATTGTATACAAGAGTTGCATTTGCTCCATAAGTTGGTGTTGCAGAAACAGTAGCTGTTCCTTCTATTGAAACAATTCCATTTGCGGTACAATTTAATGTAGTTAAAGTCTTTAATCCTGAATTAGAAAACGTAAGGTTATTAAATGTTGTTGCAGTTGAAGAAATTGTTTGATTTCCTGCAGCTCCAAAATTTACAGTACTTGTTCCAGCAGTAAAAAGAGTACCAACTCCATTCCAAGCTGTTGCACTAATTGCTGTTATATTTAATGTACTCGAATTACCATTTAAATTTCCTGTAGTAAGAGTAATATTTCCTGTAGAAGTATGATTAAAAGAAGATCCAAGATTTAAAGTTCCTCCTACTCCATTTATTGTTATTCCGTTACTAACTATATTTCCAGTTAAAGTTGCAGTTCCTGTAGTTTTTGTCATAGAAACTAAACCAGTTGTACTAAAACCTGCTATACTTTGAACCGCCATTGTATTTGTAATAAGTAATGGAGAACTTCCAGCATTAAAAGTTCCACCAGAATTAATAAAATTACCACCAAAACTAAGTTGAAAATTTGCTGTATTTAAAGTTGCTCCACTATTAATAGTTAATGGTGCTGAATTATTAAAAACTTTTGCATTATTCATGGTTATTGCTCCAATGTTTGCAATATTTACTCCGCCAAGTCCTGCAAATGGTGTTATCCATTCTACACCTGAGGTTCTTGCAGTTGTTGTATTGTATTTTAATGTTGCATTTGCGCCATAAGTTGGTGGCGCAGAAACTGTTGCTGTTCCTTCCATTGAAACTATACCAGTTGCAGTACAATTTCCGGTTGTTAATGTTTTTATACCCGAATTTAAAAAAGTAAGATTATAAAATGTTGTTGCAGAGGATGAAATTGTTTGATTTCCAGCTGCACCAAATTTTACAGTGCTAGTTCCAGCAACAAAAACAGAACCAGTTCCGCTCCAAGCTGTAGTATTAACAAAATTTACATTTAACGTGCTTGAACCACCATTTAAAGTTCCAGTAGTTAATGTTATTCTACCTGTTGAAGTATGGTTTAAAGCTGAACCTAAATTTAAAGTTCCATTTGAACCATTAATTGTAAGTCCGCCATTATTCATGTTACCAGTTAAAGTAGCAATTCCTCCTGTTTTTCTCATACTAACAATTCCTGTAGTATTAAATCCAGCAATACTTTGTGCAGCGTTTCCATAAAATCTTACTTGAGTTGCAGTTAAAGTATGTGTTCCAAAATTTGTTAAATTACCAGATAAATAAATTCTACCTGAACCCATTGTAAAACTACCCGAATTGGTAAAATTACTTGTTAATCCATTTAGAACTAATCGACCACTTGTTCCATTGAATATTCCGTTGTTTATAAAGCTTCCTGTTAAAGTAAGTGCATTTATAGTACCTATTTTTAAAGTTCCACCACTATTAATTGTAACATTTGTTATTGTTGTTGCTGCTGTTAATGTTACAGTGGCAGCATTAACAATAATTACATTATCGGCTGCAGTTGGAGCAATCCCACCAACCCAAGTTGAACCAGTTGACCATGTTCCTCCAGTTGCTGTACTTGTTTTAGTTGCTGCTTGCAAACAAGAAATAAAAAAAATAAATAGTATTGAAAATCTAATTTTACTAATATTAAATTGATAATTTTTTAATTTTGAAAACTGTAAAGTTTTTTTCATATTATTTAATTTATAAAAAGTCAAAAATATTTAAACTATAAATTGGATTAATTTGTATCTGTTTTTAAATTCTATAAACTATAAAATTTGTTATTGCTAGAAAACTTTCAAATCAATGCTCAAAATTAGACTACAAAATTGAAAATAAAAAATAAATCATCGATTAAATACGTATTTTATCGATTAAACACAAATAACATTTGTTTTGTAAGTTTATGTTTATAAAATAATATTGTTAAGTATTATAATAATAAAAATAAATAATTAGTAATAAGTATTTTTTTATATTTTTGACTTTATGTATAAACTATTAGCAAAACTAAATAAGTTTATTTTACCAAGTTTTTCTAAACAACAATTAGATCTTTTAAAAGCTAAAAATTGGCAAAAGATTATAATTGGTTGGAGGTATTTTATTACAAAACGAGCTATAAAATAATCTAAATATTTTCGAGTTTAGATTTGCAAATTTCACAATTATAACTATCTTTGCATTCACAAAAAAAAGGCCTTGTGGCGCAACTGAATAGCGCACTTGATTACGGCTCAAGAGGTTACTGGTTTGAATCCAGTCAAGGTCACAGAAGAAAAAGTTCTAACTAAAGTTAGAGCTTTTTTTATTAAACATGGACAAGAGCATAACATTATAATTTATGCATTTAATTATAAAAAAATCGGTTTAGAAAATTCTAAACCGATTTTTATTTTTCAAATAAATTTATAATTTACTAATATAACTTCCGTACAAGTCTTTAAATTGATACCCAACGTCTACTCTATCTTTACTCAATTTATCGTATTCTACTAAACCCCAAAGTACAAATTCTTTCAAGAAATACTTGTCTTCAAGTGCAATTGTAGGTTGGTATTTCTGAATTAAATCTTCCAATGGTTTTACTTCGTCCAATTGTTTTTTATATTCTTCATCAGTTGCATCGTCTAGTAATTCAAATCCAGTTTCCGCAAAAAACCATTCTAAAACTTTTGCAAAAGGACTGTTGTCAGCATCACGCTCTAATTTTTCAATTTTCGGAAAATAAGCAGGAAAAAATGTATGAATAGCATCGCCAATTAAATGTTGCGCCACAACTGCTGCGCCTTCTTGTTCTCCTTCATAAACCAATTCTACTTTTCCTGTCAATGCAGGAATAATTCCCATAAAATCGGATAATCTAACCGTAGTTTTTTCACTTCCAGATTTTAATGCTCTTCGTTCTGCTGTACTTACTAAATTTTCAAAAGCTGTAATTGTCATTCTTGCACTTACCCCACTTTTATTGTCAATGTATTCACTTTCTCTGGCTTCAAATGCAATTTGTTCTAACAAATCTCTAGCCAATGATGGAACGTAAACACTTTCCGATTGTTGTTTGTTTAATTTTGCTTCTTGCTCTGTAATTGTTCTTGCAATTGCAACCGTTTCTGGATAATGTGTAAGAATTTGTGAACCAATTCTGTCTTTTAAAGGCGTTACAATACTTCCACGATTGGTATAATCTTCTGGATTTGCAGTAAAAACGAATTGCATATCTAATGGCATTCTTAATTTGAAACCACGAATTTGAATATCACCTTCTTGCAAAATATTAAATAATGCAACTTGAATTCGAGCTTGTAAATCTGGTAACTCATTGATAACAAATATGCAACGATTTGCTCTTGGTATCATTCCGAAATGAATTACTCTATCATCTGCATAAGATAGTTTTAAATTGGCTGCTTTTATCGGATCAACATCACCAATTAAATCGGCAACGGTTACATCTGGTGTTGCGAGTTTTTCTGAAAATCTATCACTTCTGTGAATCCAAGAAATTGGTGTAGCATCACCTTTTTCTGCAATTAAATCTTTGGCAAATCTAGAAATTGGATTTAATGGATCATCATTAATTTCTGAACCAGAAACTATTGGCATATATTCATCCAAAAGTTCGATCATTTTCCTGGCTAAACGTGTCTTGGCTTGACCACGAAGTCCAAGTAAATTGATATTATGACGCGATAAAATAGCACGTTCTAATTCAGGAATTACGGTGTTTTCAAATCCGTGAACTCCTTCAAAAACAGGTTTTCCCGATTTTATTTTTTCACGTAAATTGTCACGTAACTCATCTTTAATACTTCTTGAAACGTATCCTGATGCTTTTAATTCTGCTAATGTGTTTATGTTTTCTATTTTCATTTTTTTTATTTAACCACAAAGAGCACAAAGTTTGGCACTAAGTTCACTAAGTTATTTTATTTTTTAATTTTATTCTATTTGAATTTTGTCTTTTTAATTTAATTTTTTTTACATTTTCTGATCACTGAAAACTGATTACTGAAAACTGATTACTTAATTTTCTTCTTCCTATTCGTTTCATAATCTTCAAAAATCATTTCGCCCAAACCTTTCAAACCAGTGTAAAAAGCTTTTCCTTGATTGGCTTCTGTAAATCGGTTTACAAATTTCTGCAAATAAGGATCATTAGCAATCATAAAAGTTGTTATCGGAATGTGTAATTTTCTAGCTTGTTGCGCTTGGTTGTAACATTGTTCTACAATATATTCGTCTAAACCATTACTGTTCATATAATAAGTTCCATCTTTTTCACGAACGCAACTTGGTTTTCCATCGGTAATCATAAAAATTTGCTTGTTGGTATTTCGTTTTCTGCGCAAAATATCCATTGCTAATTGCAAACCAGCAACTGTATTGGTATGATATGGTCCAACTTTTAAATAAGGTAAATCTTTAATTGCAATTGGCCAAGCATCGTTACCAAAAACTAGAATATCAATGGTGTCTTTTGGATATCTTGTAGTAATTAATTCTGCCAAAGCCATTGCTACTTTTTTGGCTGGTGTAATTCGATCTTCACCATATAAAATCATACTGTGACTGATGTCAATCATTAAAACAGTACTCATTTGGGCTTTAAATTGTGCATCTTCTACAACCAAATCATTTTCGGTGAGCATAAATTCTTCTGTACCATTATTGATTTGAGCATTACGCAAACTTTCGGTAAGTGAAATACTTTCTAAACTATCGCCAAAATGATAATTTCTAAATTCGCCAGTTTGTTCATCGCCAGCACCAGAATATTTAGTTTTGTGATTTCCGCTTCCAGATTTTTTAAGATTTCCAAAAATTTGATCTAAAGCTTGCTGACGAATTGCTCTTTCAGTCTTAGCAGTTATGCCAGTTCCAGAAGTTCCATCGTCTTTTAGTTCTTCTCTAATGTATCCTTTTTTCTTTAAATCTTCTATAAAATCGTCAATTGTGTAATTTTCATCTGTGAGTTTATATTCTACATCCAATTGTCGAAGCCAATCTATAGCTTCATCAAAATCGCCAGAAGTATGCGTAATTAATTCTTTGAAAATCTCAAAAAGTTTATCAAATGGTGATTGAAATGGCGCTTCGTATTGCTTAAAGAAAAATCCTTTTTTTGTGTTCATTTCCATAGAATATAAAATTAGTATTAAAATTGTGGTGTTCCTAGAAAACGAATATTAATTTTTAGTTAAAGTAATGATTCAAATGTGTAATTTTACATTTTTAAAAATAAAAAATGAGTGCAGATTATATTTTAGACGAAGAATTTACAGGAAAAAATTTTGAAGAAATTGATATAAAATACAAAGATTTTGAAAACTGCACTTTTCACAATTGCAATTTTACTCAATGTGATTTTATGGCAGTAACTTTTATAGATTGTAATTTCTTTGATTGCAATTTTAATGATACTAAAATAAATTATGTTTCACTTCGTGGTGCTTTTTTTACTAAATGTAATTTTACAAATGTAAATTTTGCCATGACAGATCAAGTAATTTATGACTTTGGTTTTAAAGATTGCTTATTGGATTATGCAAAATTTTACAAATTAAAGCTTAAAAAAATGCAATTTATTAATTGTAGCATGGTTGCAGTAGACTTTATGTCAAGCGACTTAACCGAAGTAGTATTTGACAATTGCAACTTGCGACACGCAGTTTTTATGGATACAATTGCCAACAAAGCCGATTTTACAACAAGTTATGATTTTACAATTGATCCAGAGAAAAACAAACTAAAAAAAGCACAATTTTCTGTTGATGGATTGAAAGGACTTTTAATGAAATATGATATTGTTGTGAAGTGAAAATATATACTCAATTCAAATTAGTTGCAAGTTTTCAGTTACTATTTTTAATAATTTATTCCTCCATCAAAACCTCCAAAATACTAATAGCAGCTTCACTAATTTTAGTTCCAGGACCAAAAACGGCAACTGCTCCAGCATCAAATAAAAATTGATAATCTTGCTTTGGTATTACGCCACCAACAATTACCATAATATCTTGGCGTCCATGTTTTTTTAGTTCTTCTATAACTTGCGGAACAAGTGTTTTGTGTCC
>NZ_JAYVFH010000284.1:0-2512 GCF_043773265.1 Flavobacterium sp.
CCTTTTTTTAGACCCGAAAGCACTTCAATATAGGTATCATCTTGAATCCCTGTGGTTACGACACGAAGTTTTACTTTATTTCCCACTTTGACAAAAACACACTCGTATCTTTTTTCATTTTTTACTTCTGGCGCTTCTTCTGAACTGTCTGAGTTTTCGTCTTCAACAATAAATTCTTTACGGGAAGATGTGGTATCAGTTCTCATGACAACAGCACTAATTGGAACGGCAACAACGTTCTCTTTACGAGTCGTAATGATATCGACAGTTGCTGTCATACCTGGACGAAAAGGCGAAAAACTAGTTGGTTTTCCAACCATTAAATCTTGGTATGATTCTTTAAGAATTCTAACTTTTACTTTAAAATTAGTTACTTGATCGGCAGTTGTTGTAGAACTTGCAGAATTAGAAATACTAGTTACAATTCCTTTAAAAACTTTTTTAAGATAAGCATCAACTTGAATATTTGTACTGTCGCCAATGCTAATTTTTACAATATCATTTTCATTTACATCAACTTCAACTTCCATATTATTAAGATTGGCAACTCTCAATATTTCTGTTCCTGTCATTTGTTGCGTTCCTAAAACTCGTTCGCCAAGTTCTACATTTAGCATATAAATTGTACCACTTTCTGGAGCATAAATTGATGTTCTTCCCAAGTTGTCTTTGGCTTCTTTTACGGTTGCAGAGGCACTTTGAACATTGTAATATGCTGATTGTTTACTTGCTTTTGCAACTTCGAACGATGCAATTGCTTTGTCCCAATCAGATCTTGAAATTATTCCTTTGTCAAACAATGTTTTGTTTCTATTATAATTGGCTTGAGCTTCTTTAAACGATGCATCAGCTTGATTTAATCCTGCTTTTGTACCAGAATAATTAGAGACAGAACGATCAACTCCAGAAGTATATAAATCTGGATTAATTCTAACTAACAATTCGCCTTTTTTAACAACTTGTCCTTCTTTTATTGGCAATGCAATAATTTCTCCAGAAACTTCAGACGATATTTTAACTTCTATTTCGGGTTGTATTTTTCCGGTTGCAGATACTGTTTCTACAATTGTAATTTCATTTGCTTTAGCAGTTTCAATTTCTATTGCATTATCTCTATCACCAAAAACTCCAGTTTTAGACAAAATTACAAGTAGAATTATAATTCCTAAAAGTGCACCAATAATTATTTTTACTTTTTTTGACATGATTGTAATGTTAGTTTTTAATCTTTTTTATTTTGATAATTTGAATGATTTCTGATGTACATGCTCATTGTTACTAAACCACATATTATTATTGGAACAAATGAATCAAGTTTTCTAAAGAAAATTATCAACAAACCAAAAATTGCTCCAACTGAAAATCCTTTTAAACATTCTATAAAAATCTTAAAATTTTCAGATTTAAAATGCATAATTAATTTGTTTGCATAATTGGAATTCCAAAATAAAATTCTACCACTTTTACTTTAAAAACGGCATCGAATTTAGTTCTTAAAACTTCAGATTGTGCGTTGGCATATAATGTTTGCGCTTGATTGTAATCAAAACTATTCATCAATCCTACAGCATATTTTTCTTTGGCATAATTTAATGCTTCACTTCTTGCTTCTAGGGATGTAACCGATGCTTCATAAGCATTTATTGCACCTTTTGCATCTGTAATTGCAGTGTAAACATTTCTTTCTAAATCTAAATTGGTTTGTTTAGATGCAATTTCAGTTCTTTCAAAAGCAACTTTAGAACGTTCTACATTATTTTTTACAGAAAATCCGTTAAATATTGGGACAGAAATTTGAACTCCAAAACTCTGACCTTTATTATCACTAAATTGGTCGAATAACGGTTTTGGATTTCCTAAAATTGGATTATTATTTGCATCCAAACCCACAAATCTGTCAGAATAACTTGCTCTTGTATTAAAATTATAAAATCCAGAAACTGTAGGTTGAAATGCACTTTTAGCAATAGAAATATCTTTTTGAGCCAATTCTAAATTGGTTTTTGCAATTTTAATTTCAATTCTGTCTTGCTTGGCTTTGTCTATAATTGTCTGTGGTTTTTCTAGCATTGTAGCACTTTCTTTTGGTTCGTAATTGGCATCAGCAATATCAAAATTTTCAAAATCTTGTAATTGAAGTAATTGCGCCAAACTCAATTTAGAAATAAACAAACTATTTTCTGCCGCTACAACTTTTTGTTTATCAGTTGCAACTGTTGCTTTTACATCTAACAAATCTCCTCTTGGTACAACTCCTGCACTTACTAATTCGTTAGTTCTAGTAAATTGTTTTTCATCATTGGAAAGCAATTCTTTTTGAACTTTTAAATTTTCTTTATTAAAAAGTATTTGAAGATAAGCATTGGCAACATTTAATGAAATATCATCTTTAATTTTTGTTAGTTGATATTGCGCTGCAAGAATTGAAAGATTGGCTTTTCTTAATCTATATTGATTTTGCAAACCATTGTAAATAGTAACATTAGCACTTAATCCAGCCGATGTAAATTGG
>NZ_JAYVFH010000285.1:0-21028 GCF_043773265.1 Flavobacterium sp.
TGCTACAGCAATAATACTAACATAATTGTTTCCCATAAAAGCATGATCTTCTGGTTCTGTACCTCCAGTTTCAATATTTACATATGCATTCCATATTTCCGGAAAATCACTACTAGTATTAGTGTTCCCAGCTCCTTGATATTGAACAACACTACCTAATTAATGCATGTATTAACTCATGAATTATTGTTGATGCTTTACCTAAATGTGTTGAACCACTATTATTATAAAAATTAGAATTTAATTGTATCGTATAATTAAAATTTTCATTAGTCCCGGAAAACATACCATATAGTGTTTGTCCATCTTCATCAACTAAATTTATTACTTGACTAAATTTAATGTTAAAAAGAGCGTTAGGATCTTCAAAACGAGATAAAATTTTTGCGAGTTTGTGGTTGTGTTTTAGTTTATTTAAAATTGCTCTAGTACAAGGGTCAAGTTCAGAATCATCAATTTTTTCTTCAATTAAAAAAGGCATTATAGAAACTACAGCATCATCTGGATCTTCATTTATCACATCCAATCCATCAGTAATAACATTTATACTTTCAATTGAAAAATTATTCCCTATTAGATATTCATTTATTGCAATTTGGTTTATACCAACTTGATTTATATATGCTAATTTTCGTTGAGGTGTTAAGTTATGGATAAAGTTTTTAATAGCAGTATCATCAGGTGAAAGTGTTGATATACCTGTATAAATTCCGCCACTATTGGAACCGCCACCTGTATGTCCTCCAGAAGTATCTCCTCCAACGCCATCACCACCACTTACGCCATCACCACCACCACTATTGTCCTCTACAGTTGTACATAGTGTAGTGTAATTATAATTATATACAGCTTCACATTGAACACCATTTGGGTGTGTACCTTTTGGATATGGACAACCTGGATATGTAGTTGTAGTTACAGTCCAAGAAAAACAAACTTGTTCTCCACCACTCCAAAATATTTTTTGGTATTGTACTTCAAGATTCTGAATTTGTTCTCGTGTTAGTGTTTTATATACTTCAGGACTTACATTATACTTTATTAAATAAGTATCAATCTCACCATTTCCTTTGTCAGCAAACAAAATATTTTCAATTTTATTCTCAGCATCTTTAAACATTGGAAAAGTATAGAAATTCTTACCATCAACTGAAATTAAATTACCATTTTCAGTGTCTATATAAATATTAAGGTTAGAGTCATATTCTATTCTATTACCATCACTTGTTGTTTCATACTTCATCTTTTTAATTTTTGAGATTTCGCTATTGATTCTAGAAGATATGCTTTTATCTAAATTTTTGAGTGACACTTCTTTTAATGTTACTTCTCTTGAGTTATTCTGAATGGATTGTTCATATAAATCTTTTTCACAACTCAAAAAAGTAGTTGCAATAATAAACATTAATAAAACAGAAGTAAATTTGTTGTAATTTTTCATAAATTTAATGTTAAAGTTAGTAATATTCTTTCAAATATATTAAAAAATTAACAATGTAGCATATAATGCCACATATTTTTTTATTTTCATTAACGAATTTCGTTGCTGTGAGAAAAGCAGTAAATGAAATATTTATTAAGGAGTTTGGTGAGAACCTAAGAAGAATTAGGTTAAACAAAAAACTTTCTATGCAAACACTCGCACACATTATAAATGTTGAATATTCTCAAATAAGTAGAATTGAATTAGGAAAGATAAACACCACTATAAGTACTGCTTATGAAATAGCAAAAGCACTTGAAGTTCCATTGAATGAACTTTTTAATTTTCAAATTCTAGAGAAATAATCACGAAAACCCCAATTTCATTCTAACTCTACCCAAAACTTCATTAGCAACAAGATGAGCTTTTTCTGAACCAAGTTTTAACAAAGCGTCAACTTCATCAAGATTATTTATATAGTAATTGTATTTTTCTCTTTCAGTTTTAAATTTTTCACAAATTAGTTCAAAAAGCGCTTGTTTTGCATGTCCATAACCATAATTTCCGCCAAGATAATTTTGTTTCATAGTTGCACTTTGCTCTTCATTGGCAACCAATTTATAAATGCCAAATATCTTGCACGTATCAGGATTTTTTGGTTCTTCTAGTGGTGTACTGTCACTTTCTATTGACATTATTTGTTTGCGCAAAGCTTTATCTTCAAGAAAAATATCAATAATATTACCGCGAGATTTACTCATTTTTAGTCCATCTGTTCCAGGAACATACATGGTTTCTTCTTGTACTTTTCCTTCTGGAATTACAAAAGTTTCTCCCATTTGATGGTTAAATCGTGAAGCAACATCTCTTGCAAATTCAATATGTTGCATTTGATCTTTTCCAACAGGAACAAAATTGGCGTCATACAATAAAATATCAGCTGCCATTAACATTGGATATACAAATATTCCAGCATTTACATCATCCAATCTATCAGCTTTATCCTTAAAAGAAGTGGCTAATTTTAATCTTTGATACGGAAAAAAACAAGACAAATACCAAGATAATTCTGCGGTTTGTGGCACATCGCTTTGGCGGTAAAAAGTTACTTTGTTGATGTCTAATCCACAAGCTAACCAAGCAGCAGCAGTACTATAAGTGTTTTTTCTTAAAGTTTCGCCATCTTTTATTTGTGTAACCGAATGCAAATCAGCGATAAAAAGAAACGATTGGTTATCAGGTTTATTAGACAATTCTATTGCAGGCATAATTGCGCCTAATAGGTTTCCTAAATGTGGTGTTCCTGTGCTTTGAACTCCTGTAAGTATTTTAGCCATATTGTGCTGAATTTATTTTCAGTATTTTTTTATTTATTGCAAAGTTACTGCTTTGTATTAAAAGTTACCTACTATTCCTTATTTTTGACATATGAGATTACTAAAAATAGTTTTTTGGATACTTTGGCGCATTTGGTTTTACATTTTGATGGGTGCATTTATTGTAATTATGCTTCCGTTTTTGGTAATTTCTATTCTTAAAGAAGAATGGTATTCTTATTTTTTCTTTATGGCAAGAATTTGGGCAAGAGGAATTTTACTCGGAATGGGTTTTTACTATAAAGTAGAAAGAGAACAAAAACTTGAAGCCAAAAAAAGTTATATGCTTGTTGCTAATCATACTTCAATGATTGATATAATGATGATGTTGGCAATTACTAAAAATCCGTTTGTGTTTGTCGGAAAAAAAGAATTGGCTAAAATTCCTTTGTTTGGTTTTTTCTATAAACGAACATGTATTTTGGTTGATAGAAGTAGTCCTAAAAGTAGAATGGAAGTTTATAAAAGAGCACAAAAAAGATTACATCAAGGAATGAGTATTTGCATTTTTCCCGAAGGTGGAGTTCCTGATGAATCGATAGTTTTAGACGAGTTCAAAGATGGTGCTTTTAGATTAGCAATAGAACATCAAATTCCAATTGTGCCAATGACTTTTGCAGATAATAAAAAACGTTTTTCTTATACTTTTTTTAGCGGAAGTCCTGGATTATTAAGAGCAAAAATCCATTTTTTTATTGAAACAAGCGGTAAAACATCTGAAAATAAGAAAGAAATAAAAGAACAAGTTAGAATAATAATATTAAATCAACTGTCAAAATATAATTCATAAAAAAAAGAGTTCGTTGGAGGCGAACTCTTTCTTGTTATTACTCGAAAATAATAACACCACTTAACTAATTTTAATCAATTTAACCAACCTAAAAAGTATAACTAATTCCAGAATATAAACCAAAAATGTAAGGTTTAAAGCTACCAGAATCGGCGTTAAATGTATTTATTTGATATTTCAGTACAGGTTCAATTCTTGCTTCGAGACGCTTTAAAAAACCATATTTAAGTCCAAGACCAATATTAGTGCTAAAATGTATATCGTTCAGGTTATTGGCTTGACCAATATTAAGTTGTGTGCCAGAAGAAATTAAAGAAACTTCATTCTGATTTAGTACCAAAGTACTAAAACCACCAATAACATCAACACCAATTTTTTTATTTAAAACCTTATAAGATAATTCAAAAGGGATTTCTAAATAACCAATTTTTTGATTTATAGAGCTATCAAATTTATTTAATAAATTTCCAGAAGGAGCAATTTCAGAGGTGCCTTGAGCATTGTTTTTATTTTCAATTTGAATCACAGAACCCATTGTGTTTGCAGTAACATGTTTCAAAGGTTTTGCTGTAGAATTTTGATAAAAAACCACATCGTTTGTGTTATAATCTATTGATAATGAATTAACTCCAGTTCTTATTTTTAGTTTTTTATTTACTGCATAGTTTACTCCCAATCCATAACTAAAGTTAGTATTATATTCCTTAGTATTGTTTTTTAATTCTGAGTCAAGTGGTGAACCATTTGTGGTTGAACTAAAATAAATAGGCGCAACATTTGATGTAAGTTGCCACCTATTTAGTTTTGGTTCTTTACTCTTTTTATTCTCTTTTTCAATAAGCAATTCTTCCATCGCATTTGGCACAACACTAGCAATAGATGTTGAATCCAATTTTTTTATTTCTTCTTTTATATCGTTTTCAGTTGATGTTTTAATGTTGTTTTTAACAACTATATTTTTATCATCTTGTATGTTTTTAATACTATTATTAGAATTGTTAATTGAGTTGATATCTTCTTTTTTCAATACTGAACTAACAACTTTATCTTCTTCTTTTATTTCATTTTTAAATTCTGAAGTACTAGTAAATGCATTACTTTTATTTATTACAGAAGATTTCTCGGCAACATTATTATGTAAACTATTGTTTGGCAAAACAGTTTCTTTTATGGTATGATTTTTATCAGTTTTGTTATTCAAATTACTCTTACTTCTATTTGCGATACCATCCTTTTTAATCTGATTTTTATAATTAAATTTATTTGACACAGCTTCTTTGGATGAAGAATTTGTATTTGTTTCCTTATTATAGTTAGTTTGGTTTGCTATAGTTTCATCATTTTTTAAACTAGTTTTATTTAATCCTTCTTTTTCAGAAACTTTAGAGTTTATTACTGTATTATCATTAGATGATTTTGCAATTCCTTCTTCTGTAACTATATCATTAGTGTTTTTTGAAGATTTTGATTCATTAGAATCAGAGTTTTTATTTTTATCTGAATTTACAATACTATTATCAGTTTTATTGTTCTCTAAAACCACATTTAATAAACCAAATCCTAAAACTAATGATGCTGCAATACCAGAAAATTTCCACCAAAAAGGTAACACTCTTCTTTTTTCTTTTTTCTCTAATAATCGCTCTTCTATATTCTGCCAAGCATCTGTTGGCGGATTAAAATCAAGATTTTTAAATTTATCTTGAAAAAGAGCATCTATGTTTTTATTTTCTTTCATTTTACGAAAGTGATTTTGTTTTTCCGTTTCCGGATTCTATTTTTTCTTTTAATATCAATCTTGCTCTAGACAAATTTGATTTTGATGTTCCAACACTTATTTTCAACATTTCGGCAATTTCTTGATGAGAATAACCATCAACTGCAAATAAATTAAAAACCATTCTATACTTATCTGGCAATTCCTGTATTATTTTTAATAAATAATCAACAGATAGGTTTTCATTATCTATTTCAATATTAACATCTGCAGTATCATCTGCAAAATTCTCATCAACTATATTTAAAAAATTCTCTTTTCTATATTGTTGTAAAGTATAATTTACAATTATTCTTTTTAACCAACCATCAAATGAACCTTTAAATGAATATTGATCTATTTTTTCAAAAATTATTAAAAATCCTTCTTGCAAATTATCTTGAGCTTCTTCATAATTGCGTGAATATTTTAAGCATACAGAAAACAGTTTAGATGCATATAATCTATAAAGTGTTTCTTGTGCTTTTATGTCATTTCTTTTGCAATTATATATCAGTTGCTCTAAACTCAAGCTGAAATAATTTAATGATTTATAATACCTCTACAACATATGTTTCATATTCATCTGAACCATTTCCGTTTAAACCTAACCAAAATTTAAAAGTATAAGTTCCAGCAACAGTTGGTTTAAAATCTAAAAAAACTTCAAATAAACTATCATCTGCTTGGCAATTAGAATTGTTTAATTTAACACTTTGTACCGCAATGGTCTTCTTTAACGAATCTATTTCATCATCTGCAATATAAAAACCATTAAAAATATGACATTCTGTTGGTCTTTTATAATTAATTTTAATTTTAGAAATGTTTCCAATTGTATAATTTGTAGGCATTTCTACACTTTCAATAGGTAAAACAACAAAATTTCTGTCGGTTTCACTACTTGTGGTACATGAGTTTAAAGCAAAAAAAACTGCAATTAACAATATGATTTTTTTCATTGGTATTATACATTATAATTAGTAGATGCAATTTTATACAAAAGGTTGCGTCAAAATAAAAAAAAATCACGCTCAAGGCGCGATTTATTTTTTTTATGCATTGTTTTCTTTTATTAATGCTTTAATTTTTAGTTCTAGTTCATCTGCCAATTCTGGATTGTCTTTTATTAAAGATTTCACAGCATCACGACCTTGACCAAGTTTTGTTTCGCCATAACTAAACCACGAACCTGCTTTTTTCACTATTTCAAATTCTACAGCCAAATCTAAAATTTCGCCAGTTTTAGAAATTCCTTCTCCATACATTATATCGAATTCGGCAACTTTAAATGGTGGTGCAACTTTGTTTTTTACAACTTTTACTTTAGTTCTATTTCCTACAACGTTTTCACCATCTTTTATTTGTGATGATCGACGAATGTCTAATCTAACTGAGGCATAAAATTTCAAAGCATTTCCTCCAGTTGTTGTTTCTGGATTTCCAAACATAACTCCAATTTTCTCTCTCAATTGATTTATGAAAAATACTGTACAGTTAGTTTTACTAATTGTTCCTGTTAATTTTCTTAATGCTTGCGACATTAATCTTGCATGCAAACCCATTTTAGAATCGCCCATTTCTCCTTCAATCTCACTTTTTGGAGTTAAAGCTGCAACTGAATCAATAACAACAATATCAATTGCACCAGATCGAATTAAATTCTCAGCAATTTCAAGCGCTTGTTCACCGTTATCAGGTTGTGATATGATTAAATTTTCAATATCTACACCAAGTTTTTCGGCATAATTTCTATCAAAAGCATGTTCTGCATCAATAAATGCTGCAATTCCACCAGCTTTTTGTGCCTCAGCAATTGCATGAAGTGTTAATGTAGTTTTACCTGAAGATTCTGGACCATATATTTCTATAACTCTTCCTCTTGGATAACCATTTACACCAAGTGCTAAATCTAAACCTAGCGAACCAGATGAAATTGTTTCTACTTCTTCAACGGCTTTATCGCCCATTTTCATTACGGTTCCTTTTCCGTAAGTTTTGTCTAATTTGTCAAGCGTTAACTGTAATGCTTTTAATTTTGCTTCTTTTTCTGAACTCATTTTTTCTTTCATTTATTGGCATTTAATTCCGTAAAAATAAGTATTTTTTTTTGATAGTTTTATATTTGTGAAAATGAGTTTTAAACAATCCCGAAACTTCGGGACAAAATAAATTTATTTCTTACTTTTGCAAAGAACCACTGTTTCTATGGAAAAACTTATTTCGTATCCAATTTCTATCATATATTACCTCTCTTTTGGGTTGTTTTTGGTTATTTTTCATCCAATTCAATGGTTTTGTTTACATGTTTTTGGATATCAAGCTCATAAAAAAAGTGTAGATTATTTGAATTTTTTTTTAGTAAGATGTACTAATCTGCTTGGAACAACCTATTCTTTTAAAAATAGAAATCTAATTCCAGATAATGTTCCAATTATATTTGTGTCAAATCATCAAAGTTTGTATGACATTGTTGGAATGATATGGTATTTAAGAAAATTTCACACAAAATTTGTTAGTAAAAAAGAACTTGGAAATGGAATTCCTAGTGTTTCATATAATCTGCGTCATGGAGGTTCTATTTTAATTGACAGAAAAGATCCAAAACAAGCCATTCCATTAATAAAAGGATTGGCAGAATATATAGAAAAACACAATAGAGCAGCAGTAATTTTTCCAGAAGGCACAAGAAGTAAAACTGGAAAACCAAAGGAATTCGCACAAAGCGGTTTGAAAATCCTTTGTAAATATGCGCCTTCAGCTTATGTTGTTCCAATTAGTATTAATAATTCATGGAAAATGGTTAAATTTGGTGCTTTTCCAATGGGTTTAGGAAATAAACTTGAATTTATAATTCATGAACCTATTGCAGTAGGCCAATTTTCATTTGAAGAAATAATTCAACAAACAGAAACCGCTGTTGTTAAGGACATTAAACTCTAGTTAAAATTAGCATATAATAGAAAATCGAACGTAAATTTGTATTAAATATTTAAAAAGATTTTTAGATTTATAATAATCAGAAATCTTAGAATTTAAAAATCCTACTAAATAATGTCTATAAAAAATATTCGTCTAGAAGTGATGCAATTTCTAGAAAAAAACGTTGATAGCTTTGTTGATCAATTTTTGATTCCGGTTGAAAAAATTTGGCAACCATCAGATTTACTTCCTAACTCTGAACAAGAATCTTTCTTTGAAGAGGTTAAAGAATTGCGTGAAATTGCTAAAGATTTACCTTATGATTTTTGGGTAGTTCTTGTTGGTGACACCATTACTGAAGAAGCATTACCAACCTACGAATCATGGTTGATGGATGTTGAAGGAATTGACAATGTAGAGCGAAACGGTTGGTCTAAATGGGTTCGTCAATGGACAAGCGAAGAAAACCGTCACGGCGATTTACTGAACAAGTATTTGTATTTATCTGGAAGAGTAAACATGCGTGAAGTCGAAATGACTACGCAACATTTAATTGCCGATGGATTTGACATTGGAACTGGTCGTGATCCATATAAAAACTTTGTTTATACAAGTTTTCAAGAATTGGCAACCTATATTTCTCACAATAGAGTTTCTCAAATTGCCAAGAAGTATGGCGATGCAAAATTGTCTAAAATATGTAAATTAATTGCTGGTGATGAAATGCGTCATCATCATGCTTATTCAGAATTTGTTTCTCAAATTTTTAAAGTTGATCCTAGCGAAATGATGCTTTCATTTCAATATATGATGAAGCAAAAAATAGTTATGCCAGCATTGTTTTTAAGAGAATCTGGAGAAAAAATTGGAACAGCATTTGAAGAATTTTCTAATTCTGCACAAAAAATAGGTGTTTATACAGCTGCTGATTATGTAGATATTTTACAAAAATTAGTAGAGAAATGGGAAATAGATAAAATTGTTAATCTTACAGACGAAGCTGAAAAAGCAAGAGACTATCTAATGAAACTACCTGCAAGAATGGCTAAAGTGTCTGAAAGATTGGTCTTGCCAGAAGAAACTAAAATCTTTAAATGGGTTGAACCAGCTTTGATTAAATAAAATTAATAAATCATAATAATTAAAATTCCAAATTCCAAATTCCAATTTTTATTAGAATTTGGAATTTTTTATAAATAAAAAAATGACATTAATAGAGAAAACTATATTTTTTGTAAAACAAAAACTAGTAAACGCCGAAGGCGGACACGATTGGTTTCATATAGAACGTGTTTATAAAAACGCAATTCTTATTGCAAAAGAGGAAGTTTGTAACCTAGAAATTGTAAAACTTGGTGCATTACTTCATGATATTGCCGATAGTAAATTTAATGAAGGTGATGAAAGCATTGGTCCAAAAGTTGCCAGAGAATTTCTAGAAAACCAAGAAGTTGATGAAGAAACTATAGTTCATGTCATAAATATTATTGAAAACATTTCATTTAAAGGAGGAAATTTTGAAAAGAAATTTAACGCTATAGAATTACAAATTGTTCAAGATGCAGACAGATTGGATGCCATTGGAGCAATTGGAATTGCGAGAACTTTTAATTATGGAGGTTTTAAAAACCGTCAATTATATAATCCTGAAATTCTTCCTAATTTAAATATGAGTAAGGAAGAATATAAAAATAGTGAAGCACCAACATTGAATCATTTTTACGAAAAATTACTTTTACTAAAAGATAAAATGAATACTCAAACCGGAAAAAAAATTGCTCAACAAAGACATCGTTTTATGGAAGTTTTTCTTGAACAATTTTATGCAGAATGGAATGGTGAGAAGTAAAAATTTATTATTACAATAAATAATCCCAAAAATTTTCTTTATGAATAACTTGCTTAGTTTTAGGATGGTACTTTTCTGTAAATGATTTGGTAAATTTTACTTTAATATTTGGATTGTATTTTATTTCAAAAGCATCAATTTCGTTGTTTTTTATTTCTAGAAAATCAATTTCGGCTTGCTGTGTATTGCGCCAAAAATAAGTGTCTTTATATTGATTTTCATAAGATAATTTTTTCTTTCGTTCACTAATTATAAAATTTTCCCACAATGCGCCAACATCATCGCGAAGTTCTATTGGCGTAAAATTTTTAACAATTCTGTTACGCAAACCGTTATCCCAAAAATATACTTTTCGACTTTTTCTAATTTCATTATCTTGATTTTTACTATAAGCATTTAAGCTAAAAACAATAAAGTTTTTTTCTAGAATATCAATATATTTTTCAACGGTTAATCTATTAATTCCCAAATCATTTCCTAGTGAACTGTAATTTATTTCGCTTCCAATTCTAAACGCGAGCATTAGAATTAATCGTTGCAAAGTAGAAGATTTTTTTATTCCTTCAAGATTTAAAATGTCTTTATACAAAAAACCTTCTACCAAATCGTTTAGAATTTTTTCTTCCTTTCCAGGATTATTTACAACTTCTGGATAATATCCAAAAACTAATCGGTGCAGAACCAATCTAGTTTCTTCAACAAAGTTAGTGTGACCAACCATTTCTTGATAACTAAATGGAAAAAGTTGTAACTCCTCTTTTCTTCCCACCATGCTTTCTTTTGTTTTATCGGCAAGTTCAAAAGCGCTACTTCCAGAAGCTATAACCTGAATTTCTGGAAAATTATCTACCATTCGTTTAATTAATAATCCAACATTATGAATCATTTGAGCTTCATCAATTACAAGAATTTTATTTTCTCCAACCAATGCTTTTAATCTATCGGTTGTAATATTTTCAAGTAAAAGTTGTGTATCTGGTTCATCTCCATTTAGCCATAAAAAAGAATTATTTTTTATAGTACTTTTTATAAATGATGTTTTTCCTACTTGTCTTGCTCCAAATACAAGTATAGCTTTTCCTTTAAAAAGATAAGAATCTATTTCTTTTTGCTGAGTTCTATGTATCATTCCACACTTATTTTATAGCACAAATATATAAAAAAACATAATAATATGATATTACAACATCAATAAAGTATAATAATATGATATTACAATATCAAAAAAGTATAATAATATGATATTTAAAATAAAATTAATCAAAAAAAGAGAACCAATTAAGATTCTCTTTTGTGTGCTACAAAGTAATTTTTAATAATTGTTTTTTCTTTCCTTTTCGTCCAATAAAGTAAGTAGCATTATTGGTTGTTGCACCATCAGAAACCATAAATGGAACATCATTATCTTTATCATCAAGTACTTCTTGGTAATCAAAATCTCCGTTTGGTTTAATTCTAATAATATTTAAATTAGAATGTTTTGTACTAGTTTGCCCAAATTGAATTCTGTCATTTTTTAACTTTTTAACCTTTTCTCCTGTATTTATATAAAAATAAGTGTCATCGCCTTTTATGGTTGATGTATAAGAAATGTATGAATCATCACCGCTTGTAGATTGACGTTTGTTTATATTTCTAGCCCAAATAATATCACCTTGAGTATTTAGTTTTGCACTTACAATATCATCATAATGATAAATTGTGGTTGTATAAAAACCACCATTTCCGGTAGAATGAGTGTGTGTAGTGATATAAAATTCTTCGGCATTAAAAACAATATCACCAGATGATGTTACTGATATTCCTCTAAAGGATAAAAACTTTAGTTCTTTATCTTTATCTTTTCCATATTTATCAATAATAAATTGTTCTGTAAACGGATTAAATTTAGATTTTTTTATTGCTAATGTTTTTGGTTCTAATTCATAATAACATAATCCTTTGTAGCGAAAATCGTTTTTGTCTGAATAAAATCCAACACAAGTAACTTTGTCATTAAAAACTATTGTTTTTAGTGAACCGGCAAAATGTTCTTCGGTGTCAAAAACTTGTGTTGTACTACCATCTTTGGTAATTCTTGATAATTCATATTGGTATTTTCCACCTTCTTTTTTCTTTTTCTTTTCGGTTGTATATGCTTTTCCTAAAAGATACAATGTATTTCCATCTTTAGAAACATCAATGTTTTCATATCTAAACTTTTTATCTTTTATATCGCGTTTAAATTCATGAATAAATTTTTGATTTAATTTGGCATCAAATAAGTATAATTTATGTGTTTCTTGATTTTTGTTGGCAATATCTACAATAATTGAAAAAGCTGTTTTATCTTCGTTAACAATCATTTGTGCGCCAGTATCACTATCATAACCTTTTCCAATTCCCCAAAAAGAAAAGCCATTTACTTCTTCGCTTGGCAAAATAAAAAGTTCTTTTTTTGTAAAATTAAAATCATTTATATTAGCAGTATTTGAATTGCATATAAATGCTTTTCGTTCTTTATCATAAGTAAAATCTATAATATTAACGTTGTTTTCGTTAACGATAATTCCCATAACTCCGCTTCTTTTAGAGTCATATTCATAATCTTTTATTAGTTTCATATTGGCATCGTAATGTTCAAAATAATATCCAAATGCTCCCGAAAAAACGCCACCCATAAAAGAACGAACTATTATTAATCCGCCGTTTCCATCTTCTTCTACAGACATAATTGTAGAATGCTTGTATTCGTCTTTAAAAACATCACTTTTTTGAACTTGAAAAGGGATTTCTTGAGCTTTCACTAGATTTGAAAAAGCGCTAAACAATAATAAAGTAAGTACTAATTTTTTCATTAAATTGGTTTTTGTTTTTTAGTTTATAAATTTTTGGTTTTTATTTTCCTTGAAAAATAGCTTTTCGTTTCTCTATAAAAGCGGTTGTTCCTTCTTTAAAATCTTCGGTTCCAAAGCATTTTCCAAAGTTTTTTATTTCTGTTTTATATCCGTCAACGCCATCTTTATAATTGTCGTTTATGGCTTTTATGGCTTTACCAATTGCTGCTGGAGAGTTTCTCATAATTTTAGTTGCAATACTTTTTGTAAATTCTAAAAGTTCAGCTTGAAGTACAACATGATTTACTAATCCGTAATTTTTTGCAGTTTCAGCATCAATCATTCCTGCAGTCATAATTAGTTCCATTGCTCTTCCTTTTCCAACAAGTTGTGGCAATCGTTGTGTTCCGCCATAACCTGGAATTACGCCAAGTGAAACTTCGGGCAAACCCATTTTGGCATTATCTGATGCTACTCTAAAGTGACACGACATGGCAAGTTCCAATCCGCCACCAAGCGCAAATCCGTTTATGGCTGCAATTACTGGAGTTTTTAAATTTTCGACAAAATCGAACAATAATTCTTGTCCTTGTTGCGATAATTGTGCTCCTTCTTCTATAGAATAATTAGCAAATTCTGAAATATCTGCGCCAGCAACAAATGCTTTTTCGCCTTCGCCAATAATAATTATTACTCTTGTTTCATTATTTTCATCTAATGATTGAAAGGCATCATGCAATTCTCGAATGGTTGCAACATTTAGTGCATTTAGTTTTGATGGACGATTTATTGTAATTTGTCCGATTCCGTTTTCTGATGAAACGATTATGTTTTCAAAGTTCATATTATTCTTTTTTTGACAAGAATTTATATTTTTTTAATATACAGTTCGTGTTTATTCGTGGCTAAGTTATTTTTTCAATTATTGGAAGCGAAACAATAAAAGTAGTTCCTTTTCCGAATTCAGTTTCAAATATAATTGTTCCTTTGTAATTTTCAATAATATTTTTTATAATTCCTAAACCTAAACCCATTCCGCTATTTTTTGTGGTGAATTTTGGCTCAAAAATATGTTCTGTAAATTCATCTTCTATTCCAATTCCGTTATCTTTTACAGTAATATTTACATTTTTATCTACTTGTTTTACAGCCACAATTATAGATTTTTCTAGTTGTTCTTCTGGAATGGCTTGAATTGCATTTTTAACTAAATTGGTTATAATTCTAACCAATTGTGTCCTGTCCATAATTGTTGTAATCTCTACTTCGTCACTTTCAAAATGAATGTATTCTTCGTTAAAAATATCTAATGAAAACTCAACAACTTCAACAACATTTAAAGTTTCATTTTGTTGCGCTGGCATCGATGCAAAGTTAGAAAAAGCTGATGCTACCGAACTCATAGTGTCAATTTGCTGAATTAAAGTTTTAGAGTAATCGTCTAGTTTTTGTTTTAAATTTGGATCATTTGCATCAAACTTTCGTTGAAAACTTTGCACCGTCAATCGCATTGGTGTTAGCGGATTTTTAATTTCGTGAGCTACTTGTTTAGCCATTTCGCGCCAAGCTTGTTCACGTTCACTTTGTGCCAACATTGTAGCACTTTCTTCTAATTTGTCAACCATTGCGTTATAAGCTTTTATCAACGAATTTATTTCGCGACTGTTGGCTTCGATTACAATTTTTTCGTTTTTTTGATTTAAACTTGTTTCATTAATTTTATCAGAAATTGTTTTTAAAGATTGAGTAATATAGGATGCTAAAAAATAAGCCAAAGCAAATGCGATAATCAACATAAAAAAGTAAACCTGACTTAATCTAATTAAGAATTCTTGAATTTCATTTTCATAAAAACTATCGTCTTCAACATAAGGTAAATTTAGAATTCCCAATGGTTTGAATTTGTCATCTTTAATTTGACTAAAAGAGGAACGGTTTTTTACACCTTCAAAACTTTTAATATCTACATAACGTTTTTCAATTGAAGATTGCACCAATTTAATAATATATTTTGGAACTGGTGGCGAAATACTATCAACAGAAAAAGAAGCTTTAGAAGATTTAAGTAGATTTCCTTTTAAACTATAGATGTTTATTTCAATATTATGAATGTCTGACAATTCATGAATTTTATCTTTAAAAATATAGGGAATATATTTCTCTGTAAGTGGATATGTAGTTGTTGAGAGGATATAATTAATGTGTTCTTTTACAGCATCTTCTTTTCTTTCAAGTCGTTCTTGATGATAGTTTCGCGCTTCGTTTTTAAACTGAATTACCGATATGGAAGCCATTAAAATTGAAGCAATTAATATCAATACAATCATCGATAGGAAAATCCTAATTCGCAGAGAAAGCATTGACATTTTGAAGTTTTTTAGCATTTTAATCAGTATTCAGTAATCAGTATTCAGTAATCAGTGTTCAGTAATCAGTGTTCAGTAATCAGTGTTCAGTAATCAGTGTTCAGTATTCAGTAATCAGTGTTCAGTATTCAGTAATCAGTGTTCAGTATTCAGTAATCAGTATTCAGTAATCAGTAATCAGTAATCAGTAATCAGTATTCAGTATTCAGTGTCTTTCTTGACTAAGCATTTTTTATTGTTTATAAATCAGTCTTTACACCAAATTTTATTGGGTTTTGCAACATATAATTTATTAATTTTCCAACTTCTTCACTTTCAATAATTAATTTATTGTAGGCATCTTTTTGAATATAATTGCAGGCTAAAGCAAATTCAAGCCATGATTGTGTTTCTGAATTTTCAGCATCTGAATCAGTTAATTTACTATAAAAATGTTTGGGATAATCTCTTTTTCTGTATGCTTCTGCAATATTTGCACAAACACTTCTTGAAGAACGGCGAATTTGATCTGTTAATGAGTATTTTTCTTCAGACGGAAAAGATTTACCTATTTCAAAAATTTTCATTGCTAAGTCAAATCCTTTTCTGTATGCTAATAAATCTTGAAATTTCATATATAATTATTTATTGTATACTTCAACTGAATACTGATTACTGAACACTATTTTCTTTCTCGTATTCGCTTGTAAAACTTAAATCCCAACATAATGATAATCGAAAAAAGAAAAATTCCAATTACTCCATAAATCCAGTTGAATGCATTTTTTAAAATTACTAAAAAAACTACAGCAAACAAGATTATTGTTGCTCCTTCGTTCCACAATCGCATAAAATTGGATGAGTATTTTATTTCATCTCGTTGCAATTGAGTGTAAATTTGTTGGCATTTAAATTGATATAAAAACAGTGCAAAAACAAAGCCAAGTTTAACGTGCATCCAAGACATTTGTAACAATACCGGATTTAATATTAATAACCAAATGGCAAATAATGTTGCTAAAATTGCACTTGGCCAAGTAATAATATACCAAAGTCGGTACGTCATTATTTTATATTGTTTTTGTAAAATTTCTTTTTCTGGCGATGGTTTTTCGTTAGCTTCTATTTGATAAACAAATAACCGAACAATGTAAAATAATCCTGAAAACCAAGTGATTACAAAGATTAAGTGTAGTGATTTTATGTATTCGTACATAGTTAATTTTAGTTTTCAAGTTTCAAGTTTCAGGTTATTGTAAGTTGTGTAAACTTGAAACCTTAAACTTGAAACAAATTTTAAACTTTTTCAAATTCTTTAATCCAACTCGCAACAACTCCACACCATTCATCACCATCATTCATACAAGGAATTGCCATGAATTCTTCGCCACCATGATGTAAAAATTGTTCATTGGCTTCCATTGCAATTTCTTCTAGTGTTTCTAAACAATCACTGACAAAAGCTGGTGTTACAACTGCTAATTTCTTGATTCCTTTTTCGGGCATTTTATTTATTTCAACATCTGTATATGGTGTAAGCCATTTGTCGCCAGCCAATCTAGATTGAAATGTTTGACTGTATTTACCTTCTGGAATTTCGAGTAATTTTACAACTTGTTTTGTAGTTTCATAACATTGATGACTATAACAAAACTCGTGTGCTGGCGATGGTGTATCGCAACACGTTCTGTCTATTTTACAATGTGATTTTGTAATGTCTGTTTTTCTAATGTGACGTTTTGGGATTCCGTGATAAGAAAACAATAAATGATCATAATCAAAAGTGTCTAAATGTTTTTTTATAGAATTTGCCAATGCTTTTATATAACTTGGTTTGTTATAAAAAGCAGGAACAATTGTAAATTTCATTTCTGGAAAATGCTTTGCACGAAGTTCTTCTGCCAAAACTAAAATAGTAGTTGTAGAAGCCATTGCATGTTGCGGATACAAAGGAAAAAGCATCACTTCATTAACACCTTTATCTTTTAATTCTTGTAATCCTTTTAAGATTGTCATTGTTCCGTAACGCATGGAAAGCGCGACTGGAATGTCAACTAAATTTTGTACTTTTTTAGTCATTCTTTTCGAAATAACTACGAGTGGCGAACCTTCGTCCCACCAAATTTTGGCATAAGCTGCAGCCGATTTTTTAGGACGAGTTTGCAAAATAATTCCTCGAACTAACAAAGCACGCAATAAAAACGGAACGTCTATAACGTATTTATCCATTAAAAATTCGTCTAAATACGGTTTAACATCTTTGGCTGTTGGACTTTCTGGTGAACCTAAATTTACTAATAATACTCCTTTCATTTTATTCTTTTTTATGACTGCAAAAGTAATTAAACTTGATTTTTTAATTATTTGATTAACACTTTTTTATTGATTGTTTGATGGATTAGGGTTATTTAATTTTATATTTTTAAAAATAATTTCTAATTCTGAAATTTCAATTCCACCACTATTTTCTATATCTTTATTTTCTTTGTCTTTGCCAATTAAATAATACATCTGGCATTCTAGACATATTTTTATAATTCCAATAACTTTATTAGATTTTTTTAAAATTAAAATATCTCTATATTTAGGAATACAAGCGGTTGTGTATGCACTAGTAAAAGTTGAGTTATTAAGAAATTCTTTGATATCAGATTTTGAAATTTTATTACTCATAAATTTCTCTGAATTCAATTCAGTATAAAATAATGAATCGTTAAGTTTATTTGGAAAGTCATCTTCTAATATCTTGATATAATTTAAATCAGATTTTTCAACTAATCGATTTAGAAACTGAGAATTATAATTTTCATCTATTGAATAGTATTGTACGCTATCAAAATCTGTGAAAATTGACTTTTCTGAGCAAGAATAAAATATAATAACAAATAATAAAATAATTATTTTTTTCATTTAAATTTTTTAAATATTCTGATTCAAATTCATCAAATACTTCTTAGGTGTAGTTGCAAATTTCTTTTTAAACGCCGAAATAAAATGACTTCCTGTACTGTAACCAATTTTTAAACCAACTTCATTTACATTATACGAACCAGAATCTAATAATTTTCGAGCATAATCCATTTTATAGTCAAATAAAAATCCGTAAACTGTATCACCATAAATTTGTTTGAAACCCATTTTTAGTTTCTTTAAATTCAAGCCAATTTCATCTGCCAATTCTTGTAATCCTGGTGGTTCAGCCACATTAGCAATAATAATTTCTTTGGCTTTTTTAATTTTTAAAACATTGTCTTCATCTATTAAAAAAGGACATTGTTCTGCATTTGGATCTTCATTTCTATTAAAATATAAACTCAATAATTCATATCCTTTTCCTTTATAGTAAAGATTTTTTATAGATGGATTTAAGTTGTAATGAAACATTTGACTCAGAACAATTGCCATTGATGGACTAATATTATCTTCTTTATAATACTTTTTATCATTATTTTCTTCACTCAAAAACGGAATATAATCAGATTCTGAAGAAAATAAAGAATGAAACTTTTGAATAGAAACTATTACAGAAATCACCCAAGAATTTGGGGCTAATTCTAAATTTAATGGCAATTCTTTTTGAGGATTATAAAACAAATAAGACTTTTCTTCATTCAAATCTAAAGCATAACTTCCTTGATTAAAAACAAACTTTGCTTTGCCTTTCATTCCAAAATGAAACTGAATCAAACCTTGATTTATATGTCTTTCAACATGATACGATTCGTCAGAATCATTCTGAAATCGTATCAGAGTAAAATCATTTTCAATTGTTATAACTTCTTGAGAACCCATAGCGATATTTTTTTTATACTGAACTTGTTTCAGTATCTATTTATTATTTAGAACAGTTCTACGTAATAAATTCGAAGATACTTGATTCATTGCAAATTTAAAAGAAATTCTAAACTTTTCATTATAATTACATTAAAAAACGCATAGCGACACAAATAGTCCTTACAGCGTTACTTTTATTTAAACTATAGTAATAGTTTTGCGTCACTTTCATTCAAAAAGTATTCATGGAAAAATTTGATACTACTAAACATACTTCTTTTTACGCTTTGGGCTTAAGTTATAAAAAAGCTGATGCATCAATTAGAGGTAAATTTAGTTTAGATTCCAATGCAAAATCTACCTTGTTAATTCAAGCTGAAGCCGAAGGAATTGAAGCAATAATAGTAACTTCTACTTGCAACAGAACCGAAATTTATGGCTTTGCAAATCATCCATATCAATTAATAAAATTACTTTGCGAAAACAGTAATGGTTCGGTTGAAGAATTTCAAGATGTTGCTTATATCTATAAGAATCAAGAAGCAATAAATCACATGTTTCGTGTTGGAACCGGTTTAGACAGTCAAATTCTTGGCGATTTTGAAATCATTAGTCAATTAAAAATTGCATTTATCGAAAGTAAATCCAACGGAATGGTTAATGCTTTTCTAGAAAGATTAGTAAATTCTGTAATTCAAGCAAGTAAAAAAATTAAAACAGAAACTGATATTTCTTCAGGCGCAACATCAGTTTCGTTTGCATCGGTTCAATATATTATTAAAAATGTTGAAGATGTTTCCAATAAAAACATTCTGCTTTTTGGAACAGGAAAAATAGGAAGAAATACGTGTGAAAACCTTGTAAAACATACCAAACACGAGCAAATTACTTTAATAAACAGAACCAAAGATAAAGCAGAGAAACTAGCAAATAAATTAGATTTAATTGTAAAAGATTATTCAGATTTACAATTAGAACTTCAAAAAGCAGATGTGGTTGTAGTTGCCACTGGAGCACAAAATCCAACAATTGATAAAGCAATTTTAAATCTTAAAAAACCTTTATTAATTTTAGATTTATCAATTCCAAAAAACGTTCACGAAAATGTTCAAGAAATAAATGGAGTAACCTTAATTCATTTAGATCATCTTTCGCAAATGACTGATGAAACTTTAGAAAATAGAAAACTTCACATTCCAAAAGCTGAAGCTATTATTGAAGAAATAAAAGAAGAATTTACAGATTGGACAAAAAACCGAAAATTTGCACCAACAATTCATGCTTTAAAAGAAAAATTAAATTCAATTAAAGATGGCGAATTGAATTTTCAACGTAAAAAACTATTAAATTTTAACGAAGAACAAGCCGAATTAATAAGCAATAGAATTATTCAAAAAATCACCAACCATTTTGTAAATCATTTAAAAGATGGTGAATCAATGGACGATGGTATTGAATGGATTGAGAAAGTTTTTCAATTGGAACAAGAAAAATCTTTTTTTTAAAATTTTGCGTCTCTGCGACTTTGCGAGAAAATAAAAAATCATAAAAGTGACTGGTAAAACAATAAGAATAGGAACAAGAGACAGCGAATTAGCACTTTGGCAAGCAACAAATGTTCAAAAAAAACTAATAGATTTAGGATATAAAACCGAAATTATTGCTGTAAAATCTACCGGCGATTTAATTCTAGACAAACCACTTTACGAACTCGGAATTACAGGAATTTTTACAAAAACGCTAGATGTTGCTATGATAAATGGTCAAGTTGACATTGCAGTTCACTCAATGAAAGACGTTCCAACCGCATTACCACAAGGAATTGTTCAAGCAGCTGTTTTAGAAAGAGCTAATTTTAATGATATATTAGTTTACAATAATAATCTTGATTTTCTAGAAAATTATGGCACAATCGCAACAGGAAGTCTACGTCGTCAAGCAATGTGGCTCAATAAATATCCCAATCATAAAGTAGTC
>NZ_JAYVFH010000286.1:0-11140 GCF_043773265.1 Flavobacterium sp.
TACTACTACATCTTTTCCTTTTTGAAGAATCCCTAAATCGAAAGCTTCATAAGCAGATGTTGACACTTTTGCCATTGCGACTGCCATAAAATATTCTTGTAATACATTTAATTCGACATCATTTTTATGGAATAAATCACTAGCTCGCAATGCCATTTCTTTAGAACCGCCACCACCAGGAATTACTCCAACGCCAAATTCAACTAATCCGATATAACTTTCTGCTGCTGCAACTACTTTATCTGCATGCATACTCATTTCGCAACCGCCACCAAGTGTCATTCCATGTGGCGCAACGATAACTGGAATTCCAGAATAACGAACACGCATCATGGTGTCTTGAAACATTTTAATTGCCATATTCAACTCGTCATATTCTTGTTCAACTGCCATCATAAATATCATTCCGATGTTGGCTCCAACCGTAAAATTGGATGCTTGATTTCCGATAACCAATCCTTGATATTCTTTTTCTGATAAATCGATGGCTTTGTTGATGGCTGCTAAAACATCGCCACCAATGGTATTCATTTTTGATTGAAATTCTAAATTTAAAATTCCGTCGCCTAAATCTTGAATGATTGCACCAGAATTGCTCCATACTTTTTTGCTTTCGCGAATGTTATTTAGGATTATGAAACTATCTTGTCCTGGAATTTTAGTCTGCGATTTATTTGGAATATTATAGAAATAAGTCGCTCCTTCTTTAATAGTATAGAAACTTGTAGTTCCAGAAGCTAACATTTCGGTTACCCAATTTGCTGGTGCTAAACCTTCTTCTTTCATTAATTCAATTCCTTTTTCTACTCCGATTGCATCCCAAATTTCGAATGGACCATTTTCCCAACCGAAACCAGCTTTCATTGCATCGTCGATTTTGTATAATTCGTCTGAGATTTCTGGAATTCTATTGGAAACGTAAGCAAACATTGAGGAGAAAGATTTTCTATAAAATTCGCCTGCTTTATCTTTTCCTTTTACTAAAACTTTGAACCTGTCTATTGGTTTATCTATAGTTTTTGTTAATTCTAACGTTGCGAAAGATGCTTTTTTTGCTGCTCTGTATTCTAATGTTTCTAAATCTAAAGTTAGAATATCTTTGTCTACTTTTTTGTAAAAACCTTGACCAGTTTTGCTTCCCAACCATTTGTTTTCCATCATTTTATTGATGAAAGTTGGTAGTTTAAACAATTCGTGAGCTTCGTCGTTCGGACAATTTTCGTAAATTCCGTTGGCAACGTGAACCAAAGTATCTAAACCTACAACATCAACTGTTCTAAAAGTTGCCGATTTTGGACGACCAATAACTGGACCAGTTAATTTATCAACTTCTTCAATTGTCAAGCCCATTTCGGTAACTAAGTGAAAAAGACTTTGAATTCCGAAAATTCCGATTCTGTTTCCTATAAATGCTGGTGTATCTTTTGCAACGACTGATGTTTTTCCTAAAAATTGTGATCCGTAATTTGTCAAAAAATCTAATACTTCGCTAGACGTTTGTGGTCCAGGTATGATTTCGAATAATTTTAAATAACGAGCAGGATTGAAGAAATGTGTTCCGCAGAAATGCTTCTGAAAATCGTCACTTCGTCCTTCGCTCATAAATTTTATAGGAATTCCAGAAGTGTTTGAGGTTACTAAAGTTCCAGGTTTTCTATATTTTTCGATTTGCTCGAAAACTAATTTTTTGATGTCCAAACGTTCTACAACCACTTCAATAATCCAATCGTAATTGGCAATTTTTGCCATATCATCTGTTGTATTGCCTGTTGTGATTCTGTTAGCAAATTTCTGACTATAAATAGGCGATGGGTTCGATTTTAAAGCATTTGCCAAATGTTCATTAACCAATCTGTTACGAACAATTTTATTTTCTAATGTTAAACCTTTCTTTTCTTCGATTTCGGTTAATTCATTGGGAACAATGTCCAAAAGCAATACTTCTAATCCGATGTTTGCAAAATGACAAGCAATTCCTGATCCCATAATTCCGGAACCAACTACAGCCACTTTTTTTATAATTCTTTTCATTTATTAAAAGCTTTATGCTTTATGCTTTATGCAATAAGCGTTTATTTAAAATATTTTTTTTTCTGTAATCAAATCATTAATTGTATCTGAAACTTCAATAAAATGTTGAAATTTTTCGTCTGATATATTTTGCTTTATTATTTGATTGAATTTTAATACAGTATTTTTAGATAATTCTCTTTTTTCTTTTCCTAAATCTGTTAGAAAGATTAGAACACCACGACCATCCTCCGGATTTTTTTGCCTAGTAATTAATCCTTTTTCTTCTAATGTTTTTAATGTTCTGGTTAACGAAGTTGGTTCCATTCCCATTCGGTTGCTAATATAGTTTGATGGCGTTCCATTTTCTTTATCGATACTTAATAATGCAAATCCAATTGCCATTGAACCTTCATACTTTGACGCTTCTTCATTGTACATTCTTGAAACCGCTTGCCAAGTTGCTCGGAGTATGTAATCTATTGTTTTTTCTTTCATGTAAAATCAATTGAAATTCAAAGATACAAAAAAAAATACTATGCACGCATAATAAATCTATATTTTTTATTAAAAAAAATTAAAAAAAATAAAAATCGCCTAAAAATTACTTTTAGGCGATTTAAAATATTTATTTTAAAAGATAAAATAGTCAATTAGAGTGCAATGACGCCAAGATTTGTTGTTGCACCGGCAACTACTATCACATTCAATTGTGTTACTGGAAGTAATGGTAATATTGGAGTTATCGTAAAAGTATAGGTTCCAGGTGGAAGTCCAGATATTTGAAATTGACCTAAATCATTAACATTACTAGAATACTCTACAGCAGTTGTAGAAGTAGCAGTTACTACTGCTAATGTTCCTACAGGAGTAATAGTTCCTTTGATATTTCCAGTTATTGCTGTAACAACAGTTCTTAATACAGGTTTTAATTTGTAAGTTCCATTACCTGTTTCAACAATAGAGGAATTAGCATCAAAATCAATCAAGATTTCATTTTGAATATCAGCAAATAATGTCTGATTTACTTGTAATTTTAAACCTGATTGTTCGGCACTAGGCGTACTTAAAGGATAACTTACACCATTCGTTACAATTGTATTATTTGGACCAAGAATCAATCTGATTTGTTTAACATTAGAATCAGTTAGTGTACTAGTAGCAATTAAAGTACTTAAACCATTAGAGAAATCTAATAAATTATATACTCCAACAGTAGTATTTAAAGTTACAGTTTGTCCATTGCTTCCGGTCACTTCGACAGCTTGTAAATCTATGTTTACTTCTTCATAAGGTCCAGGTGCGTCTGTCATTTTAACTTTAAAAGGATAACTACTACTACTTGAACTTGAGTCGCTATTGCAAGAATTTAATATAATTCCAAAAATTATAGCTGATAGAATAAAAATTGTCTTTTTCATTTTTTATGAATATTAGTGTTGCAAATTAGTTTTTACAACTTTACAAAGTTCTATTCTTTTTCTTGCATTATTGTTTTATAATATTAAGAAATAATTTCAAAATTTCCATTCAATGACTAGATAAGCAATAATTGATAATCAATATAAGTGTAATAAAAAACTCTTCAATTTCTTGAAGAGTTTTTTAAAGTTACAAAAATAAATAATTACTTCATTTTTCCATTAATCAATCCAATTATCGCTCCAACTACTGCACCACAAATTATAGTTAAAACAACGTCTATAACGATAACTTTATAATCTGGAGTTAGATTGTTGCTATAATAAAAAAAGTTGTTGAACAAACTTAGAAATAGTGCAATTGTTGCACCAGCTGTAGCACCAGAAATTGTCGTTGAAATTGCTGCCCATTTGGAAAAAATATAAGAAATAAAAAATGCAAAAGTCATACATCCAAGAAAGATAAAAAGCATATTCATTTTACTTTCATCTGCAGCAGGAAAAAAATCTATAAAAAGTTTTCCCCATAATAGCCATCCTAGTAGAAAATCAACAATTCCGCCAACAATTCCACCAACAATAAAGTTTTTTACATTCATAAATTTTAGTTTTTTTGGTTAATCAAATAAATGTACTATAAATTATGAATTGTTTAATCTAAACCACTTTTTTTTTTCAACTAAATGAATTTGTATTTGTTTATAACTAATATTATATAAGTTAATTATAAAAAAAAACACCTTCGTTAAAAGGTGTTTGATGCTTAAACATTATTGTAAATTTTATTATATAAATTTTTATATTTTTCTCTAACAACTTTTCGTTTTAGTTTTAAAGTAGGTGTAAGTTCGCCGCCTTCAATACTCCAAATATTTGGTGTTAATTCAAATCGCTTAATTTTTTCCCAACTGCCAAATTTTTCATTGGCTATATCAACTTCTTCTTGGATACGTTTTATAACATCTATATTTGTTACAATTTCTTCATTTAAATCGCCAATTACAACTTGATGTCTTTTTGCCCATTCTTTAACAAAGTCAAAATTGGGTTGTATAAATGCACCAGGCATTTTTTCGCCATCACCAATTACCATTATTTGCTCAATAAATAATGATTGTTTCATTATGTTTTCAATGAGTTGTGGTGCAATATATTTTCCTCCAGAAGTTTTAAACATTTCTTTCTTTCGATCAGTAATTTTTAGAAAACCATCGGCATCTATTTCGCCAATATCACCTGTATGAAAATAACCATTAATTATAACTTCATTTGTAAGTTGTTCGTCTTTAAAATATCCCATCATCACATTTGGACCTTTGCAAAGAATTTCTCCATCAGTAGCAATTTTAACTTCTACATTAGCAATGACTTTACCTACACAACCAACTCTAAATCCATGATTTCTCATATCGTTAACTGATATTACAGGAGATGTTTCGGTTAATCCATAACCTTCCATAACTGGCATACCTGCTGCTGCAAAAATTCTTGTAAGTCGTGTTTGAAGTGCAGCGCTTCCAGAAACCATAACTGTTAAATTGCCACCTAAACCTTCTTGCCATTTGCTAAATATTAATTTTCTAGCAATTTTTAGTTGTGTTTCATACCAAAATCCATTTGCTCCATAAGGTTCATATTTTAAACCTAAATCGATTGCCCAAAAGAATAGTTTCTTTTTGACTCCGGTTAATTCAGCACCTTTTGCATAAATTTTATCATATACTTTTTCTAATAGTCTTGGTACAACTGAAAAAACTGTTGGTTTAACTTCTTTTATGTTATCTGATAGTTTTTCTATGCTTTCTGCAAAATATATTGAACAAGAGTAATATTGATAGATATACAAAATTACGCGTTCAAAAATATGACAAATTGGAAGAAAACTTAAGGCACGACTTGTACCTTCTTCAAATGGAATTCTTGGCGAACTGTCTAAAACATTTGATACAATATTATGGTGCGAAAGCATCACGCCTTTTGGTTTACCTGTAGTTCCAGATGTATAAATTATTGTTGCTAAATCGCTTGGCAATACATTGTTTTTTCTGTCCTCAACTACATCTTGATTGGTTATGTCTTCGCCTAAGATTAAAAGCTCTTTCCAGTTTTTACAATTTAGAATTTCATCAAACGAATAAACTTCTTTTAATAACGGAACTTTTCTTTGAATTTCTTTGAGTTTTTGAAACACTACATCATCAGATACAAAACAATATGCAGCACCAGAATGATTTAGAATATATTCATAATCTTCGGCAGAAATTGTTGGATAAATTGGCACAGATTGCGCACCAACTTGCAAAATTCCGATGTCCATAATGTTCCATTCTGTTCTGTTTGAAGAAGAAATTATAGCAATTTTATCACTTTTTTCAATACCTAATCGCAATAAAGCTCTAGAAACTGCATTAGCTTTATCTACATATTCTTGTGTAGAAGTTTTTACCCAAACACCATTATATTTAGTTACTAAACAATCAGAAATATTATTTTTTTCAAGTTGATAATAAGGAAAATCAAATAGACGAGTTATTGCAACCATTAGAATTTATTTTAATGCAAATTAATTAATAAAAAAGTGAATCACAATATTAAATTAAAAAATTAAAATAATAATTGTTTAATATGTAGCTTTGGTGTTTTAAAAATTAGCATTTGTAGATGAAGAAATTTCCAAGATTTAATGAATATAAGGTTCTAATTTATAGAATTTTATTGGCTTATGTTTTCTATTTTGTAGCTCGTGTTTTATTCTTTATTTATAACCAAAATTTAATTGAAATTATAAGTGTTTTAGATTTTGTTAAACTTTCTTATCACGGATTAACTTTTGACACTACAACTATATTATATACAAACTCGTTGTTTATTATTTTATCGATTTTTCCGATAATAATTACTACCAAAAAAAATTTCCAGAAAGTTTTATTTTATCTATATTTTACTACAAATTTGGCGGTATATGCTACTAATTTTATTGATTTTATTTATTACAGATATTCTTTCAATAGAAGTACTCGTGCTTCACTTGATACTCTAGAAAATGAAAGCAATAAATCACTTTTGTTTTTTAATTTTTTAATAAATTATTGGCACGTTTTCTTTTTGCTATTTCTTTGTTCTTTTCTTTGGATTTTTCTATATAAAAAAGTAAAAAACAAAAGTGAAATTTCAAAACCAAATTTCAAATATTTTGCGACTTCTATTGTAAGTTTTTTATTAATTACGGCGCTTTGCATAGGAGGAATTCGTGGTGATTTTAGAAAAAGTACACGACCTATTAATTTATTAGATGCAAGTAGATATGTTTCTAATTCCTCACAAGCCGATTTTGTTTTAAATACACCATTTGCCATAATTAGAACATGGAATACAAATACCTTTAAAAAAGAAAAATTTGTTGATAATGCATCGATTGATTCATTAATTGTTCCAATAAAACAATATAAAAACAATATAAAAACTAAACCTAATATTGTAATTTTTATATTAGAAAGTTATGGTCGTGAGTACATTAGTTCGTTTAATAAACAAATGAAAATTCCAAATTACAAAGGATATTCTCCATTTATAGATTCACTTTCGCAGCACAGTTTAATTTATACTAATGCTTATGCAAATGGTTATAAATCGATTCATGGAATGTCATCTATTATTGCAGGAATTCCTTCATTTGAAAATGCTTTTACATCCTCGTCATATTCTAAACAAAAAATAGAATCCCTAGTTTCTGTTTTAAAAGGAGAAGGTTATGATACTTCTTTTTTTCATGGTGCGCCAAATGGTTCTATGGGATTTTTGGGTTTCGGAAACATTTTAGGTTTCAATCATTATTATGGTAAGGCAGAGTATAATAACGATGATGATTTTGATGGTGTTTGGGGAATTTGGGACGAACCTTTTTTTCAGTATTTTAATAAAACTTTGTCCAAAAAGAAAAATCCGTTTATGGCAACTTTATTTTCGGTTTCATCACATGAACCATATATTATTCCTGAAAAATATGAAGGTAAATTTGACAAAGGAACTGTCAATATTCATCAAACTATTGGTTATACAGATTATGCTTTAAAACAATTTTTTCAATCAGCAAAAAAAGAATCTTGGTATAATAACACAATTTTTGTTTTAGTTGCCGATCATGGAAATACAATAGCTTTTGATGAATATAAAAAAGAATTCAATAGACATACTGTTCCTGTTTTATTTTTTTCTGCTAATGAAAAATATGTTGGAGTTAATAATGAATTAGCACAACAAATCGATATTTATCCTACATTATTAGACATGATTGGATATGAAAAGCCATTTAGAAGTTGGGGTAGAAGCTTGATAAATGACAAAAAAGTGTCGCCGTTTGTAATGAAATATTCAGCAGATATGTATCAGTTTATGTGTGGCGATTATATTTGTACCTTTGATGGAAAGAAAGCTAAAGGTTTTTATAAAAAAGAAGATAAAGATTTAAAAAATAATTTAATATTTTCTAGAAATAAAGAAATGAATCTATTAGAATTAAAATGTAAAGCTTTTTTACAAGATTATATGGAACGTATAATTGATAAAAAATTAGATTCAAATAGTAAATAAAATGAGTACAAAAAAGAAAATAATACTAACTGTTTTATTAATAGTTATTGTTGGGGTAGGTAAATATGTTTACGACATGAACATAAATCATAATTTTGAAACTATTACCGAAGGAAAAGTTTATAAAAGTGGAGTAATTCCTCCAGATGAAATTGCCGATTATGTAAAAAAATATAAAATAAAAAGTATTATCGATTTGCGTATGCCTGGAACAAATGATTTGGTTTTAAATCCAGAAAATCCAGGCGAAATTAAATCAGAAAAAGATGCGGTTGAAAAAATTGAAGGTTTAAATTATTTTAGTAATCCATCAGAGCAAGTTCCAAATAATAAAAACATTGAAATTTTTACAAAAATCATGGATGATAAAGCCAATTATCCAGTCCTTATTCATTGTTATCATGGAACTGGAAGAGCCGAAATGTACTCGGCAATTTACAGAATAGAGTATGAAAATTGGTCAAATGAAGACGCAAGAAAAGCAGTTAGAACAATTGTTAAATTGAGTTCCTTTGATGATGGAAAACCAAAAGGAGAATTTTTAAAAGCTTATAAATCTCGAAAGCAATTATTAAAAAATAATTAATAATATTATTTACTTTTATTTTCTACCCACAATCTAGCATTTACAAAAGCTTCAATCCACGGAGAAACTTCATCTTTTCTATCCTTAGGATAATAAGCCCAATTCCAAGGAAAAGTTGATCGTTCAATATGCGGCATTGTTACTAAATGGCGTCCTGTTTTATCGCAAAGCATTGCTGTATTATAGTCGGAACCATTTGGATTTGCAGGATAGTCTTCATAACCATATTTGGCAACAATATCATAATTATCTTCTGACATTGGTAAATTAAATTTTCCTTCGCCGTGAGAAACCCATACTCCAAGTGTTGTTCCTGCTAGTGTTTTCAACATGACTGAATTATTTTCTTGAACTTTAACAGAGGTAAAAATACTTTCGTGCTTTCTAGAATCGTTGTGTTTTAGTTTTCCATGAATTTCGTGATCTGGATTTATGATTTCCAATTCCATAAACAATTGCGCTCCGTTACAAATTCCGACTGATAAAGTGTCTTCGCGTTTAAAGAAATTCTTCAAAGCAATATTCGCTTTTTCATTGTATTTGAATGCTCCAGCCCAACCTTTAGCAGAACCCAAAACATCTGAATTTGAAAATCCACCAACAGCTCCAATAAACTGAATATCTTCAAGAGTTTCTCTTCCCGAAATTAAATCTGTCATGTGAACATCTTTCACATCAAATCCTGCTAAGTACATTGCATTTGCCATTTCACGTTCAGAATTACTTCCTTTTTCACGAATGATTGCTGCTTTTGGTCGTTCCAAATTTGTCATTCTGACGAAGGAAGAATCTCCAGTAAAATGCTCAGGAAAAACATACTCCAACTTCTGATTAGCAAAATTCTCAAATCGCTCTAACGATTTTCCGTTTTTAGTCTGTTTTTGATCGAGTAGGAACGAGGTTTCAAACCATTTTTCTCTTAAACTTGAAACTTGACCCGAGCAATAGCGAACTGGCGTAGCAAACTTCTAATACATCTGAATTTTGAACCGAACCTATTTTAAAATACTCAATTCCGTTTAGTCCTTTTTCAAATTCCAAATCGTCTTTAGATTGAAGTACTAATCCAATATTTTCTGAAAATAAAATTTTAACTAAATCTTTTTCTGGTAACTCATCAAAATTAATTTTTGCACCCAAATTGACATCTGCAAAACACATTTCTAACAAAGTAGTAATTAATCCACCACTTCCAATATCGTGACCTGCAACAATTTGATTGTCATTAATTAAATTCTGAATAGCATTAAATGCTTTTTTAAAGAATTCTGAATTTTTAATCGTTGGAACATCAGTTCCTATTTTATTTAGAGTTTGTGCAAAAGAACTTCCTCCCAATTTAAACTCATCTTGAGATAAATTGATGTAATAAATTGAACCATTTGTCATTCCATCGCTATGAAATCTCAAAACTGGTTCAACAACCTTAGTTATATCATTGCAATTTGCTCCAGCAGAAATAATTACAGTTCCAGGCGCAATTACTTCATCGTTAGGATATTTTTGCTTCATAGAAAGTGAATCTTTTCCTGTTGGAATATTGATTCCCAATTCTATAGCAAAATCTGAACACGCTTTTACAGCTTCATACAATCGTGCATCTTCGCCTTCATTTTTACAAGCCCACATCCAATTGGCAGAAAGTGAAACACTTTTTAAATTGTCTTTTAATGGTGCAAAAATAATATTTGACAAAGCTTCTCCAATCGCATTTCTACTTCCAGCAGTTGGATTTACTAACGCAGCAATAGGCGAATGTCCAATAGAAGTTGCAAATCCTTCTTTTCCTAAATAATCCAAAGCCATAACCCCAACATTGTTCAAAGGCAATTGCAAAGGTCCAACGCATTGTTGTTTTGCTACTTTTCCACCAACACATCTGTCGACTTTATTAGTTAGCCAATCTTTACAAGCAACAGCTTCTAACTTGAATAATTCTTCAATATATTTTGGAATATCTTCTTGATTATATGTAATTTCAGAATACTTTCTTTCGATTTTTTTATCGTTCATCACCACTTTTGGTGAACTTCCAAACATATCTTCAAGAGCAAAATCCATTGGCTTTTCTCCAGTTTTTTTGCTTTCAAATGTAAATCTATGATTGTCTGTAACATCGCCAACTTGATACATTGGCGAACGTTCTCTATCGGCAATTCGTTGTAAAAATGCTATATTTTCTTGACCAATTACCAATCCCATTCGTTCTTGAGATTCGTTTCCAATAATTTCTTTGGCAGAAAGTGTTGGATCTCCAACAGGTAATTTGTCTAAATTTATTAATCCACCAGTTTCTTCCACCAATTCTGATAGACAATTTAAATGTCCGCCAGCACCATGATCGTGAATAGAAACTATCGGATTTACATCGCTTTCTACTAATCCACGAATGGCATTTGCGGCACGTTTTTGCATTTCAGGATTAGAACGTTGTATTGCATTTAATTCAATTCCAGAACCAAAAGCTCCAGTATCTGCAGACGAAACTGCTGCGCCACCCATTCCTATTCTATAATTTTCTCCACCAAGAATT
>NZ_JAYVFH010000287.1:0-10595 GCF_043773265.1 Flavobacterium sp.
TTAACAAAACTACAGGTTATATAAAAATAAATCGTTTTGCCGAGACAACCGCACAAGAATTTCATTTGGCATTACTTAAACTAAAGAAAAGTAGCATCAATTCATTAGTAATTGATTTGCGAGAAAATGGTGGCGGATTTATGGAAATGGCAGTCGAAGTTGCTGACCAATTATTAAAAGACAAAGAACTTATTGTTTTTACCAAAAATAAAAAAGGAACAATAGATAAAACTTATGCAACCGAAGAAGGCGATTTCGAAACAGGAAAAGTTTCAGTTTTAATAGACGAAAACTCAGCTTCGGCAAGCGAAATTCTTGCTGGCGCAATACAAGACAATGATAGAGGAACAATTTATGGCAGACGTTCTTTTGGCAAAGGATTGGTGCAACGCGAAATGAATTTTGATGATGGTTCTGCAGTAAGATTAACCATTGCAAGATATTACACACCAAGCGGAAGAAGTATTCAAAAACCATACATAAAAGGCGAAAGCGAAGCATATTATAAAGAAGCAGAAACCCGATTTGAAAGTGGAGAACTGTATGAAAAAGGAAAAATAAAAATTGCCGATTCTTTAAAATTTAAAACCAAAAAAGGAAGAACTGTTTATGGTGGTGGCGGAATTGTACCCGATGTTTTTGTTTCATTAGAAGTAGAACATGGCGAAGAAAGTCTAGAATACATATTGCAAACAGGTATAGTTGGTCATTTTGTATTTGAACAATTAGACCAAAACCGAAACATTTTTAAAGGAATTACATTCGAACAGTTTTTAGTAAAAATGCACAATAACGATTTATATGTAAATCAATTTCAAAAATACCTTGCCAAATCTGGATTAGACATGAGTTTGTCTAAAAATAAAACTATAGTAAACCGATATCTCTCGGCAGAATTTGCCAGACAATTGTTTGGAGAAAACCAATATTATCAAATTATTTTAAAAGATGATAAAATGGTGAGAGCGGTTTTGGAAAAAAAGTAATGTAAGAAAATTCTACAAGTATAAATACTTGAAATTCCTGATATTTTAAAAATAATTTAACATTTTGTAAAACCTATAAATATTTTCTTATATTTGAAATAGGTTATAACCAATTAATTACGTTCTTACTTTAACGAAAAATATAATTAGCGTTTCGCTTTTAAAATCTCTGTATCAGAAATCGTGGAAAATTTCAAAACACAAGAGAGTTAAATGGGAAACGTCTACAATTTGCGTAGGCGTTCCTTTTTGCTTTGTGTTTGGGTTTCCACGAACCTCTGAAACGAGTATTTAGGTTCTGCTTACGCTTTTTATGTTTTTAAATTTATTAATCATAAAATTTATAAAACATGAAAAAAACATTAAATTATTTATTCCAAACAGTATTTGTATTAGTTTTTATTTTATTCGCTAGTTGTGAAAAAGAGTTATATGAACAACCTATACAGAATAGTGAGAGAAACTTAATTGTAAAAGAAGTATCATTAAAAAGTGAAATTTCTAAATCTAATTCTAAATTAATGGAAGCTGTAAATCTTTTAAATCAAGAGATAAAAGGAGAGACAAATAGAGTTGTTTATGACAGTATATTAAATTTCTATTTCGATGACGAAAGAGGTTTGTATATAGAATCAGCAGATAAACATTCGTACACATTTCCAATTTTTAGAACTAATGCAACAGATAATAAAATTGAAAATGTATTATTTGACCAAAAAAGTGATGGTGGTTACAACATATATTTAGTGAAATATGACATCACTAAAGATGAGCTTCCAAACTACACCAAAGAACAATTAGAATTATTACATAAAGAGTATAGAGCAATATCAGTAACTAATAGAGTTCGATTAGAATTAATTTGTGTTGAAACTCAATCTTGGGTGTCCTATCCTCATGCAGAAGGCGACTTGGTAGGTTACTCTGGAAACAACCTTGGTCATTGGGTAACAACATCTTCAGAATGTGGTTGGGTTAGTGGTAATACTGGTCCACAAAATGCTGGTGGCGGTGATTCAGCAAGTTCAAGTGCTGGTGGTGGCAATTCTGGCGGTGGCGGTGGCACAAGTGGTAGTGGTATTTATACTGGAATTTCTACACTTTCTCCTGATGATATTATTATTAAAGAATTTATAAGCACTTTAACTCCTGAAGAGTTAGAATGGTATCGAGATCAAACTGAAGAAATTAAAAATTTAATACATGAATTAGTTTTAAATGAACCAAATTCAGTTGGAACACCACAATCATTTATAAAAGATGCAATAACTGCTGCAATGCAAGGTGTTGATGTTGATTTTAATAATCATGTTATATTTGGGATAACTAAAAATTGTCAAAAAGAAATTGTAAAAAGTATTTTTTCAATTTCATCACCATTTACAAACCTAATAAAACAAACTTTTAGCTTAAATGAAAAAGTAAATATTAAAATTTATAATGGTGTTAATCCTGGAGGTAATCCTGCAGTTACAAGCCCAATAATTTTTGGCACTTCAGACAATTATACAATTAATATTAAGTTAGATAATGATTATTTAGATACTGCTACAAATCTTTCAATAGTTGCCGTTGTGTTACATGAGTTAGTCCATGCTTATTTAACTTATCTTTATATTTCAGGCACTCTTGTAGCAACTGATTCAGAATACAATACTTTACAAAATGCATTTATGACATTTTACAATAACATGACACCTGATACTTTTGATCCTTTAGACAATGAAATTCATAATGCAATGGATAACTTTATGAGTAATATGGCTAATAGCATATATAATTATTCAGCTGCAAACAGTATTGCTGATGTAGATGTTCAATATTGTATCGATTTAGCATGGGGAACAATGACAGGAACTTCACTTTTTGAAGATTCATTAAGTAATGATCAACAATTAATTAGCAATAATACTGCAGCAAATGAACAAGACAATTTACCACCAGCTAAAGGAACTCCTTGTGAGTAGTTCTATATTATTTCTAACATTATTTATGTTGTCATTTGATTTTTTTGTCCAAACAGAGAATGATGATTACCTAATTTTAAATAAAATTGTTTCAGAAGTAAAAAACAGAAATCACAAAAAGCCAATTTATATTGAAACAAATAATAACAATGAATTTGTTGTTTTGATAATTAAAAACCTTAAAGAAGCTCAAAAAAATGAGATTGTTTTAGATAGTCTTAAACAATCATATAACATTGATGATAATATTGTTTTTGAAACTATTTTTAATAAAAATGAGTATGATTTATTAATTTCCCAAAAAGCAAATTTTAATTGGAATATGAAAAAAATTAATACTGAAAACATTTATTTAAAGAAAAATAATGAAATTAATCTTGGTAAATTAGTTTTGACTGTTTCTAAACCAATTTATGTTAAAAATAATAATTATGCATTAGTTTATTATTCATTTAAAAGTAGTTCTGGAATCATAGTGTATGAAAAGAAAGAAAATAAGTGGATACAATTTAAGATGATTTGTCCAATGTTAATTCAGCAAAAAGCAAAGTACATTAAACAATGATAAAAAAAGCAGTTTTAGCAACCTAAAACTGCTTTTATAATAAAATTAATCATGAAAAAAATAATAATAAAATAATATTCTTACTTCTTTTCAGTAAAATTCAAAGTCAAACTATCACAAATTATGATAGTATAAAAAAGGCGTTATTGATAAAAATTTATATGAAACACTAGATAATGGAAAAATCATTTATTCAATTAATTTGCATAAAAATAACGTTTTTTTAATTCGAAATACTGAAAGTAATAAACACTATTATGTTTCTGAAAAAATTATGAAACAAATAAAGAATTGTAAATGTGATGGTATTAATATTGAAAAAATAAAAAAAGGGAATAAAAAATCACCTAAAATAATTCGAGAATAATTATATTATTAATATACAAATCAGCAAAAAGTAATTTTAGAATAAACTAAAAAACCCTACTTCCTAACACTATCATGAACTTGGCAAGAAATTCCGTTGTTCCATAAAGTCAAAATATCTGTTGCAACTGCTGCTCCACTTCCAGCGGCAATTGTCAATTGACTTCGCCAACCAGCAAGTGTTCCAGCTACATAAATTCCATCGGCAACTTTGTGGTCGTCATTTTTTAATTGAATTCGTTGTTTCTCTACAACAGCTTTTTTATTTGGCTCAATAAATTGATTTAATCCTTCAATATCAAAAGTGTTAGATGAACCAATTGCTACAACAATAGTTTTTGTAGCATAAGATTTTTTATTTGTAACGACTGTAAAATTTGGAAATTCACCTTCAACTTTCATTACTTTTTCACTCTCAATTTGAGCAACATGAGGATATAAATCATGAAGTTGTTCAACACTTTCTGTCAATAGTTCTGAACCTAATTTTCCGGCAGGAATTCCGTAAGCATTATAAAACAAAGCATCTTGAAGTGATGATGCTTTTTGATGTGTAATAATTGCAATATTTTTATCAGCAGCAAAAGGTTTGTTTTTTGCAGAACCTAATATTAAAGCACACGAAACTCCAGAAACGCCACCACCAATTATTAAAACATCAAACATAAAGTATCAAATAATAAATTTAAATTTTGGAGTTTAAAAGCTATTAATTTTTCAAATTGGCTTCAATTTTTTTAGACAACTTAAAGATAAGAAGAATAAATACAGCACAAAAAGCTGCCGCAATTCCTATTAATGCTACCATACTATCACCTTCAAATGGGTTTTGAAAATCTAATAAAGTTATATTAAAAACAATTAAAGCAAAGGCAAGAAATAATAATATTGTTGTGAAAATTTTCATCGAATAAATTTAAAGTGTAAAAATAGTAAAAATTGAATTAAACAAACAAACCTTTAACATTAGCTGCAAATAATTTAACTGCAATAGCCAAAAGTACAACACCAAAAGTTTTTCTAATTACACCTAAACCATTTTTTCCTAATACTTTTTCTATTTTGGAAGATGATTTTAAAACCACATAAACCAAAATAATATTTAAAACTATAGCAATAATAATATTTACAGTTGCATATTGAGAACGCAATGATAATAAAGTTGTCATTGTGCCAGCACCAGCAATTAAAGGAAAAGCCAACGGAACAATTGATGCCGATGAATGTGCTTCGTCTTTATAAATTCTAATTCCGAGAATCATTTCAAGAGCTAAAAAAAATAACACAAACGAACCTGCTACTGCAAACGAATGAACATCAATGCCAATTAGTTTTAATAATTCTTCACCCACAAAAAGAAAAACAATCATAATAATTCCTGCAGTAAGCGATGCTTTTTCAGATTCAATATGACCAAATTTTTGTCTTAAATCTACAACTATCGGAATTGTACCAACAATATCTATAACTGCAAAAAGCACCATAGCAATTGTTGCAATTTCCTTAAAATCAAATCCTAACATACTACTTTATTTAAAATGCAAAATTACTGCTTTCCAAATTGTTAATCAATAAAAAACAATAATTTTAAGATAAATAACGTTAGTAAAAAACATAAAATCCTTTGTACCTTTGCCAACTATTTTATAATTACTTACAATCCTAAGCAATGCAAAGGAACTAATTCTAAATCAAATGTTTCAACTCGGAAAAACAATAGTTTCAGAAGATATATTACAAAAAGATTTTGTGTGCAATCTTTCAGCTTGTCATGGTGCATGTTGCGTTGATGGCGATGCTGGTGCACCTTTGAGTGAAGAAGAAACCAAAATTCTAGAAGAAATTTATCCAAAAATTAAACCATTTCTTCGCAAAGAAGGCATTGCAGCAATAGAAAAATTAGGAACTTGGGTTGTAGGAACAGATCAAGATATGGAAACACCATTAATTGATGATAAAGATTGTGCCTATGTTATTTTTGACGGAAAAACTGCTCTTTGTGGTATCGAACAAGCTTATAATCAAGGTGTAATTTCCTGGAAAAAACCAGTTTCTTGTCACTTATATCCTATTAGGGTAAAAGATTTTACAGAATTTGCAGCCGTAAATTATGATAAATGGGACATTTGTGATGATGCCTGTTCTCTTGGAAAAGAACTTCAAGTTCCAGTTTATAAATTTGTAAAAGAAGCATTAATTAGACGATTTGGCGAAGATTGGTATCTTGAATTAGAAAAAGTTGCAGAGGAATTAAAAAACGAAAAATAAAAACTTTTTTCTAATTGTTTTTCCAACATCATCAATAGTTAATAAAGAATATCCATCAAGTTTTTAAAAATATAAATACTACTTTTGACATTTATCACGTTATATAGAATATGTTGAAAAATAGTTTTTTATGGATGTTTTTATTCTGTTTTTCTGGCATTTTTGCCCAAGAAATAGAAACTGCTTACAAGAGTAAAAAAATTCCGTTTTCTAAAGACACAATTTTCATTGAAAAAGTTAGTATCAATAAATCTTTTTTTAAAATTCTTGACCAACAAGGAAATACTATTGACACTTCTTATTATAAAATAGATTATCTTAAATCGAAATTAATTTTCAAGAACAACTATGTTTCTCAAGATTCTTTGACAATTAACTATTTAAAGTTTCCTGAATTTCTAACCAAAACCTATTCTATTTATGATGAAAATCGTGTAGTTCCAAACGAAGCAGGAAATTTATATTTGGTAAAAAGAGAAAACATCAATAATTTTAAACCATTTGAAGGATTAAACACTTCGGGAAGTATAACAAGAGGAATTACAGTTGGAAACAATCAAAATTCAACTATAAATTCTAATCTTGATTTGCAAATTACAGGCAAAATATCAGATAAAGTTTCACTTCGTGCTTCTATTCAAGACAGTAATATTCCGTTGCAAGATGGTGGTTATTCTCAAACATTAGACGAATTTGATCAAATATTTATTGAATTATTTTCAGATAAATGGAACATTCGTGCTGGCGATTTATTTCTTGAAAACAGAAAATCTAAATTCTTGAATTTTAATAAAAAAGTGCAAGGATTATCTACAAAATTTACTTTTGGAACTCCAGAAAAAAAAACCGAAGTATTTGCATCTGGAGCAATTGTTCGTGGTCAATATGCCAAAAGCAGCTTTACAGGACAAGAAGGAAATCAAGGTCCATATAAATTGCGTGGCAATAATGGCGAGTTGTTTGTTCTTGTAATTTCTGGTTCAGAACGTGTTTTTATAAACGGAATTTTATTAAAGCGAGGCGAAAACAATGACTATATTATTGATTACAATGCAGGCGAAATTGTTTTTACCTCTTTGTTTCCAATTACTTCTGAGATGCGAATTGTTATCGAATACCAATATTCTGACAGAAATTTTACTCGATTTGTAACTTATGGTGGTGCAACTCATCAAAGAGAAAATTGGAGTATTGGCGGATTTTTATATTCTGAAAACGATGTGAAAAATCAACCTTTACAACAAAATTTATCATCAGAGCAAGTTGAAATTCTAAAAAATGCTGGCGACAATAATTCCTTAATGAATGCGCCATCGGCATACCTTGACTCCTTTTCTGAAAATAAAATATTGTATGAAAAAGTTACTGTTGGTAGCGTTGATGTGTTTCAGTATTCTAATGATGAAACCGATATTCTATATAATGTTAGATTTTCGTTAGTAGGAAATAATTTGGGTAATTACATTTTAACCAACAACAATGCTATTGGCAAAATTTATGAATATGTAGCGCCAATTTCTGGAGTTTTACAAGGAAATTACGAACCAATAACTAGATTGATTGCACCAACAAAAATTCAAATTGCAACTGTTTTAGGAAGTTATAATCCATCAGAAAAAACTGCTGTCGATTTTGAACTTGGCGTTAGCAATAACGATTTAAATTTATTTTCTACAATTGATGACAACAATAATAAAGGTATTGCTGCAAAAGTAAATGCGAAACAACGTTTGTTTTCAAAGAAATTCAATCTTGATGCGTTTGTAAATTATCAATTGGTTCAAGAAAATTTTAAAACAATTGAGCGATTATTTAATATAGAATTTAATCGTGATTGGAATTTAACTACTATTTCTGGCAATCAAAGTTTGTTGATTACTGGTTTAAATTTTGATTTTAAAGAAAAAGGTTTCGCAAAATATCAATTAGAAAAGTTAGATTTTACTAATAATTTTTCAGGCACACGTCACATTATTCAAGGAATATTTAAACAAAAAAATATTGTAATTCAGCAAAATTCAAGTTTGCTAAATAGTTCTGGATCAATTTCAAAAACCACCTTTTTACGCAATCAAACTCGTGCAAAATACCATTTCAAGAAAAATTGGGTTGGTGGAAGTTTCAATCATGAAGATAATCAAGAAAAACTTGTTGCAACTAATCAATTCTCGCCTTTAAGTCAACATTTTTCAGAATTTGGTACGTTTTTTGGTCGTGGCGATAGTACAAAAGTCTATGCCGAAATTGGTTATTTGCACAGAAAAAACGATAGTTTACAATCTGGAAATTTACAACGTGTCAACACATCAAATTCATATTATTTAAAGTCTAAATTAATTCAATCTCAAAAAACCAATTTATCACTATTTGTAAATTTTAGACAATTGGATTTTACTGACGAAACAAAACCAACAGAACCATCTTTAAACTCGAGATTATTGTATAATGATAATTTTTTTAATCAATTAATTCAATCAACTTCTGCCTATGAAACTGCTTCTGGAACGATTGCGCAACAAGAATTTACCTATTTAGAAGTCAATCCAGGACAAGGAGTTTATATGTGGAATGACTACAATGACAACGGAATTCAAGAATTGCAAGAGTTTGAAGTGGCGCCTTTTCAAGATCAAGCAAAATATGTTAGAGTTTTTCTTCCCAATCAAATTTTTGTGAAAACGCACCAAAATAAATTTTCTCAATCAATAACATTAAATCCTACAAAATGGGTTAATGAAAAAGGATTCCAAAAAATATTATCCTATTTTTATAATCAAACATCATTTTCACTTGACCGAAAAATTGAACGAAATTCAAACAATTTCAATCTAAATCCATTTTCAGCAAGCGAAGACAATTTGTTAGGATTAAACACAAATTTTAGAAACAGTTTGTTTTATAATCGAGCCAAACAAAAACATTCTGTTACCTATAATTTTATTAAAGGAAGAGTTAAAAATTTACTTTCTATTGGTTCGCAAGAAAACAGCACAAGTTCTAATCAAATACAATATTCACATTTACTAAAGAAAAGTTGGTTGTTCAATTTTGATAGTTCAATTTCAAAAACATCAAGTGTTTCTGATAATTATGCAAGTAGAAATTTTGAACTAAAAAGTTATGCATTAGAACCAAAAATTTCTTATTTATTTTCTAATAATAAAAGTTTGTCCTTGTTTTATGAATTTAAAAACAAAGAAAACATTATCAATTTACTTGAAACTTTAAATCAAAAACGATTCGGAATTTCATTTAATTACTCAAGTGATAAGAAGTTTACAGCCAATGGCGAGTTTTCATTATATGATAATGACTTTTTAGGAAACCAACTATCTCCAGTTGCTTTTCAGATGCTCGAAGGACTACAAGCTGGTAAGAACAGTACTTGGCGTTTACTTTTACAAAAAAATCTTACACAATATTTAGACATAAACATTAACTATCAAGGACGAAAATCAGACACTAATAAAACCATTCACACTGGAAGCGTACAGTTAAGAGCATTTTTTTAATCAATTAATATCCTAAATTCTTTTTTTGACTTGTAATTAAAATTCTACATGCAACTTATTGATATGGAATGATTGTTGATTAAAATAAATTTGTTAATTTTAAACTTTAATAACCCAATTTTAAATCACAATGAAATCAATGATTCACGAAATCCAATTAAAAACTATTAATACTATGAGTAAGAAACTAATTTTATTATGTTTTGTTTTTTTATTTTCAAATACATTCTTTGCACAAGATGTAAAAGAAAAAACTTCAAAAACTAAAGCTAAAACAGAAAAAGCTGCAGCTGCCAAAAAAGAAAAAGCAGAAAAACTTAAGGCAGAGAAAACTAAAGCTAAAAAAGACGCTGCAAAAGAAGCTAAAAAAGCAGAGAAAGATGCTAAAACTAAAACATCTAAAACTAAAAAAGATGTAGAAGAAAAAGCAACTAAAACTGATAAAAAAGCTAAAACTACTAAAGAAAAAGCTACTAAAGCAAAGAAAGATGTAGAAGAAAAAGTATCTAAAACTAAAAACGATCCAAAATCTAATACAAAATATGCTTCGGATAAAGTAAAAGAAAATAAAGCGTCTGCAACAGGAAAAGAAAAATCTACAGAAGGAAAAACTAAAGCTGCTGCCAATAAAACTAAAGCTAAAGTTAAAAAAACTGCTGCTGAGGAAAAAGAAGACATGAAAGAAACTGCTGTTTCTAAAGCTGCAGAGAAAAAAGTTGCTGATAAAGTTACAGGAAAATATAATGGCAAAAAAGTATTTACTGGACCAAGAGGTGGAAAATACTACATTAATAAAAATGGTAATAAAACCTATATTGAAGCTGAACAAGAAGAGTAAGATTCTTTTTATTTAAAATTTATAATGCAACTTTCAATTTAATGAAAGTTGCATTTTTTTTATTCAATTTTTCTTAAAAAAGCTATCCTAAAT
>NZ_JAYVFH010000288.1:0-9756 GCF_043773265.1 Flavobacterium sp.
CTTTGGCGATAGTTTTATTGGTGAAAAGTTTTATAAAATCGGTTTCGTTTTCTAAAAATTTAGAGAATAACCGAACCAAATCTTTTAAAAATCACGGAATTAGAATTGCAATGGGTTATGGTGAATTGAGTCGTTATGATGCTAAAAAAGGTATTGTTGATGGTGAAGCGATTTATTTATCTGGACGAAAAATTAATGAAGAAACTACACACAACAAACAACGAATTGTAATTAAAAATACCTTATTTTTTGTTTCTACCGATGAAACATTAAACTATAATATGAATACTATATTAGGATTAATTGATGTTTTAATGAGCAAAGCAACTTCCAAACAATGTGAAATTTTGTACTATAAATTGCTTGGATTGAATGAAGATGCCATTGCAGAGAAACTAAAAATTAGACAATCGGCGGTGAACCAACACTCAACAAACGTAGGTTGGAATGCTATTGAACGTGCTGTAAAATATTTTAATTTCACCTTTAAAGAAATGAAAGTATGATGGTAAAACTGCTTATTTTACAAGTAATTGCTCACGTATTGAGTGATTATTTTTTTCAAACCGATGCTAGTTCTAAAGAGAAAAATGAAAATGGTTTCAGAAGTAAATTTTTGTTGAAACACGCGATCATTACTTTTGCTTGCGCTTGGATTTTATCGATGGATGTGAATTTTGTTTTTTGCGCTTTGGCAATTGCTGTTATTCATTATTTAATTGATGGATTGAAGAAAGATTTAAACACGAGTCGGTTTTCATTTTTTATAGATCAGATTTTGCACTTGGTAGTAATTTGGGTTTTTGTTTGGATTTTTAACCGCTATTTTGAATCTAATTTACTTTGGAATATTCCAATTTCTATAAAATGGTTGGCTATAATTCTTGGTTATTTATTGTGCATAAAACCTGCCAATATTTTTATTAGAGAAACACTTGTGGTTGGTAATATTGAAAGTATTTCGGACACTACCGCAGAATTGAAAAATGCTGGAAAGTTGATTGGGATTTTAGAACGAATTTTGGTTTTGACTTTTGTAATTATTGGAAAACTAGAAGTCGTTGGGTTTTTAATTGCAGCAAAATCTATTTTGAGATATAAAGATACCAATACTATAAAAACTGAATATGTGTTGATTGGAACTATGCTTAGTTTTGGTATTGCTATGTTGGTTGGATTGGTTATTGGAAAGTTTTATTAAATTCTGAACTGTTTCAGAATTTCTTTACTAGAATTACACTAATCCACCGAAAAAGCGGACACGTTTTTACTAATTTAATTGTGTTGAAATTTTACGAAATCGAACTAAATTTTGTCATTTCGACCTTTTGGGAGAAATCACATAATAATGTTTAAGTTAATGTGATTTCTCCAGCGTCGAAATGACAAATTGTATTTTTTTTGCCACCGATTTTAACGGATTAAACTGATTGTCACCCATTTTTGAATTGATTACTGATAATTATTGATGGCTTAGCCCAGACCTGTTTGCCGACAGGCAGGTTGAAATGGAAAGCATTTTATTGATGAATTCTATTTTTTGATGTACTGAAAAAGCGACCAACGGAAGCTCTTTTTAGTGCTTACAAAAAAAGAATTATTGATAAAATCTTGGAATGTATAGCTGGAGATTGCTAAAAAAGAAAATTTGAAAAGATTCTGAAACTAGTTCAGAATTAATGAAACTCGCCAAACAATCGTGAAGCCACGTTGTAAGCGCATTCAAAACTCATTGGACTTGTGTTGGTATTGGCTTTTTGCTCGGTGAAATAGGACAACATTTTTTCGGTTGGCATATTGCCTGTTAAATCGTCTTTTGCCATTGGACAACCACCAAATCCTTGAATTGCGCCGTCAAAACGATGGCAACCAGCTTTGTACGCAGCATCGATTTTTTCGTGCCACTTTTCTTTTGTAGTATGCAAATGTGCGCCAAACTCAATGTTGGGATATTTTGGAATTAAATTGGAAAATAAATAACTGATAATTTCTGGTGTTGAACTGCCAATAGTGTCTGAAAGTGAGAGAATTTTAACTCCCATTTTGTGTAATTTTTCGGTCCAATCGCCCACAATATCAACGTTGTATGGATCTCCATAAGGATTACCGAAACCCATTGAAATATAGGTTACGACTTCTTTATTAGATTTATAAGCAATTTCTAGAATTTCTTGCAATGTGATTAAACTTTCGGCAATGGTTTTGTGCGTATTTCGCATTTGGAAATTCTCGGAAATAGAAAATGGGAATCCTAAATACTGAATTTCTTTGTGCTTCGATGCCGAAATTGCTCCTTGTGTATTGGCGATTATTGCTAGTAATTTACTTGTAGTTTGCGATAAATCTAGTTGGTCCAAAACGGCAGCAGTATCTTGCATTTGCGGAATAGCTTTGGGCGAAACGAAACTTCCAAAATCGATGGTATCAAAACCTACACGAAGTAATGACTGAATGTAAGCCACTTTTCGCTCAGTTGGTATGAACGTTTTTATGCCTTGCATTGCGTCTCTTGGACATTCTATGATTTTGATTTGCTTCATTTAAGTCGCTAAGATAATAAGTTTTTTTTGCCACGAAGACACTAAGACACAAAGTTTTTTATTTTATATTGTTTTGAGAATTGCTTTATTAATATCTCTAACTAATTTTGGTCCTTCATAAATAAATCCTGTGTACAGTTGAATTAAACTTGCGCCTGCTTCTAGTTTGTCTAATGCATCTTGTGCTGAGTGAATTCCTCCTACTCCAATTATTGGAAACGCTTTATTACTTTTTTCAGATAAAAAACGAATGACTTCTGTAGAGCGATTGGTTAATGGTTTTCCAGATAATCCGCCAATTTCTATTTTATTTTCGGATAGTAAACCTTCACGAGAAATGGTTGTGTTAGTTGCTATTACGCCTGCAATTTTGGTTTCGTTTACTATATCTATAATGTCTAAAAGTTGCTCGTTGGTTAAATCTGGTGCGATTTTAAGTAGAATTGGTTTTTTGGTTGCGTGTAGCGAGTTGCGAGTTTCGAGTTTTATTAAAAGTTCTGTTAGTGGTTTTTTATCTTGAAGTTCGCGAAGATTTGGTGTGTTTGGCGAACTTACATTTACTACAAAATAATCAACGTAATCAAAAAGTGTTTCGAAACAAATTTCGTAATCTTGAGTGGCATTTTCATTTGGCGTACCCTTATTTTTTCCAATGTTTCCTCCAATTAATACGTTTTTATTTTTCTTTAAACGTTCTACTGCTTCTTTTACGCCACCATTATTAAAACCCATTCGGTTGATAATTGCCGAGTCTTTTTTTAATCTAAATAATCGTTTTTTAGGATTTCCTTCTTGACCAATTGGTGTTAAAGTTCCTATTTCTATAAATCCAAAACCAAAATTGGAAAGTTCTTTATACAACTTGGCATCTTTATCAAAACCAGCAGCAAGTCCAACTGGATTTGGAAATTTTAATCCGAAAACCTCAACTTCTAACCGTTTATCTTTTACTAAATAAAGTGATTTAAAAAGTGATGTAAATCCTGGTATTTTAGATAAAAATCTTATTAATGAAAAGGTAAAATAATGAACATCTTCAGGATCAAAAAGAAAAAGTATTGGTCTAATTAGTAGTTTATACATTTTAGATAGTTTGAAATACAAAAATAGAAAATTGGCAGGAATTAAATTGTGCAATTTTTAATTTTGCAGAAACAAAATTTTTAAAATTAATATTCAAAAACACCATACTCGCTTTTAATAGTAAGTTTTTTTGTTTCACTATCTTCTACTCTACCAACAATTTGAGCATCAACATTAAATGATTTTGAAATTTCAATAATATCATTTGCAATGTCTTGCGAAACATAAATTTCCATTCGGTGACCGCAATTAAAAACTTGATACATTTCTTTCCAATCGGTTTTAGATTGTTCTTGAATCAATTTAAATACTGGTGGAACTGAAAATAAATTATCTTTTATTATATGTAAATTATCAATACCATGCCTATCGTCAGGCAGGAAATGCAAAATTTTAGTTTGTGCACCACCACTACAATGAACCATTCCATGAATATCTTTGGGTGAATATTTTTCAAGAATTTTCTTTATTATAGGAGCATAAGTTCGAGTTGGAGAAAGAACTAATTTTCCGGCATCTAATGGTGAATTTTCTAACAAATCTGTAAGTTTCACTTTTCCAGAATATACTAAATCTTTTGGTAGAGAATTATCAAAACTTTCTGGAAAATGAACTGCCAAATAATTATCAAAAACATCATGTCGAGCAGATGTTAATCCGTTACTTCCCATTCCGCCATTATAACTTGTTTCGTAATTGGCTTGACCAAAACTAGACAATCCAACAATTACATCGCCAGATTTTATATTTGCATTATCAATAACGTCGCTACGTTTCATTCGAGCAATAACAGTTGAATCTACAATAATAGTTCGCACTAAATCGCCAATATCTGCGGTTTCTCCACCAGTAGAATGAATTGTTACTCCAAATGTTTTTAATTCAGATATAAGTTCTTCGGTTCCATTAATAATTGCCGAAATTATTCGACCTGGAATTAGATTTCTATTTCTTCCTATGGTTGATGAAAGTAAGATATTAGTAGTTGCACCAACACAAAGCAAATCGTCAATATTCATTATTAAAGCGTCTTGTGCAATTCCTTTCCATACAGAAATATCACCAGTTTCTTTCCAATAAGTATAAGCTAATGATGATTTTGTTCCTGCACCATCAGCATGCATAATTAAACAATAATCGTCATCATTGGTTAAATAATCGGGAACAATTTTGCAAAATGCTTTTGGAAATAATCCTTTTTCGATATTTTTTATGGCATTGTGGACATCTTCTTTAGAAGCAGAAACTCCACGCATTTCATAACGTTGGCTGTTGTCAGAACTCATTTTGTAGTTGTTTAGTTGTGTTTTGCAAATATAAGATTTTGATTACTCTTAGACAAACTGACTTTAGCATTATCAAATTTTTACTAATTTTCAATAATTAATATCTCTACTCTACGATTATCGTCTTCCTCTTGTGAATTTTTTTCTGGTATTGGATGAATTGGTCTAGAAACACCATAACCTTTAAAAGTCATTCGTTCTCTTTTAACTTTATTTCTAATGAGATAGTTATAAACTGTTCTTGCTCTAGCTGTAGAAATAATATCATATTGATCTGGACGTTTGCAACAAATGTGACCTTGTATTTCGATTATTAATTTTGGATAATCATTCATTACGCATAACAATTCGTATAAAATTGGTTCTGATTTTGGTACAACTTTAGCCGAATTATTGAAAAAATAAATACTTTCTAATTTAATTAAATCGCCTTTTTTAGCAGTTTTAATTTTCACCTTAAAAGGTATTTTTGCAGCTTCAGTTTCTTTTTCTATTGCACTACTTTCAGACTTTTCTTGAAATATTATAGTTACTCTTCTGTTTTCTGCTTGTATTTTAGATTGTTCAAAATCCTCACCAAAACCACGAATTTCGATATCTTTTTTTACATCTATTTCACTTTCTTTTAAGAAATTATATACTTCTGTAACTCTTTTTAATGCTAACGTATCGTTGTAAGAATTGGTTCCTTTCCAGTCACAAAAACCATACAGTTTTGTTACTTGATAATTTTTTCCTTGTGCAATCCATGAGTTTATTTTTTTGACAGCAATTTCATTTAATTCATACTTATCAAAATCGAAATAAACGTTTAGTTTTTCTTGACCTAATACGGTTAATGAAAAAAATAAAAAATAAATGATAATTTTAGTTTTCATTATAAAATAGTTTCAACAATTAAAATTTCAACTCTTCTGTTGGCTAATTCTTGGTTGACATTTTTTTCTGGAATTTCATATATTGGTCTTGCGCTACCAAAACCTCTATAAGACAATCTTTCGGCATTAATTCCATGTTTTATCAGAAAATCAAAAATAAATTTTGCTCTTCTATAGGATAAAGTTACATCATTTATATTAGGATTACAGCAAATGTGACCATGAATTGCAATTCTTAACTTTGGATATTTATATAAAGCTTCAAATAAATCTAACAAAATTTGTTCTGAATCGGGATTGATTTTTTCTGAATTAAACTTAAAATTGATATTGAATAATCTAATTAAATCACCTTTTTTTGCTTTTTTAAATTTTGCAATTATTTTTTCATCATCTATTATAATTTCATTGTTTTCTATTGATTTATCTTCTTTTATTTTATTGAAATATAAAGTTACTTTTCTATTTTTATACTGCTCGTTTGACAATTCAAAATCTTTTCCAAAAGGTTTTTTCTCGAGAGTTTCACTAATTGCAATTTTATTTTCTTCTAAAATTTTAAGTATAGAATTAATCCTTCTCAAAGACAATTCTTTATTGTAGGAACTAACGTCAACGCTGTCACAATAACCGTGAAGTTTTTCAACAACTACATTTTTATTATTTTTTATCCAATCATTAAAACTTAAAATAGATTTTTGGTTAGGAATGTCTTTATTAAAATCAAAAAAAACATCTACTTTGTTTTGAGAAAAAACAGATGTTATAAATAATATAAAGAAAAGAAATAGTATTTTGGTTTTCATTAATTGGAAACAATTAAAATTTCAACTCTTCTATTAGCTGCGCGTTGAGTTTCGTCTTTTTCTGGCAATGCATAAATTGGAATTGTGCTTCCAAATCCTTTATAACTCAATCTTGTTTTATCGATATCATTGTTTACTAGAAAGTTATAAATTGCTTTTGCTCTTTGGGTTGATAAATCTACTCTATCAATTGGTTGGCAACATAAATGTCCGTGAATTTCAACTTTAAGATTTGGATTTTTTTGTAAAACCAGTAATAATTCAAACATTTTTCCTCTTGATTCTGGATTTACAATAAAAGTATTTATTCTAAAATTTAAGTTGTCCATTTTTAGCTTTTCGCCAACTTGAGCTTCGCCAACTTTTTTCATGAATTCTCTATCCAAAACATATTCTGATGTGGTGCCGTTTGGATTATCAAAAATTAACTTTTCTGGATATTTTATTTCTTTTTTGGGTTGAATAACAACTTCTTTTTTAATTCCTAATATTTCATCTTCTCGAGCTAAATCTTTAAGTAAAATATAATAAATAGTAACTTTTCTATTTAATGATTTATCAGTTGATTGATTGAAATTTTCGCCAAAACTTCTAGTTTTAAAATCTTCACGAATTTTTAGTTTATCTTTTATTTGATTAAAAATAAAGTCTACTCGTTTTTTTGCTAAAGTATCATTAAAACCATTACTTCCATCTTCGTCGGTAAAACCATTTATTGCAACAATTTTAGAATCTTTATTCAATGAAATCCAATCTTGAAGTTTCCTGTTTTCTATATTATTTACTTCATGTTTATTGCTATCAAAGTAAACAACAAATTGTTCCTGAGCTTTGACTAAAGTATAATTAAACAACACAATAAATAATAAAAACAGCTTTCTCATAATAGTATAACGAATTTAAGCAAAATTAATTTTACAATAGCAAAAGTAATACCAATAAAAAACCTGTTTAAAAAATTAAACAGGTTTAAACTTTATTTAAAAAAAAATTATCTAGTAAACAACAACTCTCTATATTTAGTCAAAGTCCAAATTTCGTCATCAACTAAAAGTTCTAGTTTATCGCAGTGTTCACGAATTTCGTCAAAATGTGGTTTTACTTTATCGCAATACATTTCTGCCATTTTTTGAGCATCTGTTAATGCATTCGCTTTTTTACGAGCTTCAGTCATTTTTTCAACTTTGGTATTAATGCCTTCAATATGTTCAGAAATTTCTTTGATTAGAACAATTTGCTCTTTTCCAATTTTTTCAAAATCTTTACCAAAAATTTCTTTTAATCCACGAACATTTTCAATCAAAGTATTTTGGTAACGAATTGCAGTTGGAATTACATGATTTCTAGCAATATCGCCAAGAACTCTTCCTTCAATTTGAATTTTCTTTGTGTATTCTTCTAGTTCAATTTCATAACGCGCTTCTACCTCAACGTGGTTCATAACGTTTAATTCGCTAAATAAATCCAACGCTTTTTTAGAAACCTTAGCTTTCAATGCAGTTGGAGTAGTTTTATGATTACTCAATCCACGTTTTTTAGCTTCTTTTTCCCAAGCTTCACTGTAACCATCGCCTTCAAAAAGGATATTTTTAGTTTCTTTAATATATTCTCTTAACACATTAAAAATAGCTTCGTCTTTCTTTAAATCTTTAGTTTCTATTAAAGTATCTACTTCTATTTTGAAATCTTTTAATTGTTTTGCAACAATAGAATTCAAAGTTGTCATAGCATTAGCGCAATTTGCAGATGAACCAACAGCTCTAAATTCAAATTTATTTCCTGTAAATGCAAATGGCGAAGTTCTGTTTCTATCTGTATTATCTAATAAAACATCTGGAATTTTACCAACCACATTTAGTTTTAAATCGGTTTTTTCTTCTGGAGATAATTTTCCTGTAGAAACTCCTTCTAATTCGGCTAAAACTTTAGTCAACTGTGCTCCAATAAATACCGAAATAATTGCTGGTGGCGCTTCGTTTGCTCCTAATCTATGATCGTTACTTGCGGTTGCAATTGCTGCACGAAGTAATTCTTCGTATTCATTAACTGCTTTTATAGTATTGATAAAAAACGATAAAAATTGTAAATTACTCATTGGAGTTTTTCCTGGAGAAAGCAAGTTAATTCCAGTATCGGTAGCCAATGACCAGTTATTGTGTTTTCCAGAACCGTTTACTCCCATAAAAGGTTTTTCATGAAAAAGGACTTTAAAATCGTGACGTTCACCAACTTTAGACATAACATCCATTAATAATGAATTGTGATCTACAGCTAGATTTGTTTCTTCAAAAATTGGAGCCAATTCAAATTGATTTGGTGCCACTTCATTATGACGCGTTTTAACTGGAATTCCAAGTAACATGCATTCTTCTTCCAATTCTCTCATATAATTTAATGCACGAGACGGAATTGAACCAAAGTAATGATCGTCAAGTTGTTGACCTTTAGCAGAAGTGTGACCAAGTAATGTTCTACCAGTCATAACTAAGTCTGGACGAGAATTTGCCAAAGCTGAATCAACCAAGAAATATTCTTGTTCCCAACCCAAAGTTGCCGTTACTTTTTTTACATTTTTATCAAAATATTTACATACATCTGTTGCAGCATCATCAACAGCATTTAATGCACGTAAAAGTGGCGTTTTATAATCTAAAGCTTCACCTGTATAAGAGATGAAAACTGTTGGAATACATAAAGTTGTTCCAAAAATAAATGCTGGAGAAGTTGGATCCCAAGCTGTATAACCTCTTGCTTCGAATGTGTTTCTAATTCCTCCATTTGGAAAAGATGAAGCGTCTGGTTCTTGTTGAACTAATTGTCCGCCACCAAATTTTTCAACTGCATCTGAACCATCATAAGAAGTTTCAAAAAAGGCATCATGCTTTTCGGCAGTTGTACCGGTTAGTGGTTGAAACCAATGTGTATAATGAGTTACACCTTTAGAAAGTGCCCATTCTTTCATTCCCATTGCAATATAATCTGCTAGTTTTCTGTCAATTTTGGTTCCGTGTTGGACAGCATCTTTTACACCTTTGTGCGCATCTGAAGTTAAAAACTGCTTCATTGCTTTGTCATTAAACACATTAGAACCAAAAAGATCTGATTTTCTTCCTGCTTCTTCAAATTTTACAGGTTTTCTACCTGATGCATCTTTTAATGCTTG
>NZ_JAYVFH010000289.1:0-20778 GCF_043773265.1 Flavobacterium sp.
GCATTAAGACCAACATTTGAAGTTGGAGGTCAATCAGCATTAAGACCAACATTTGAAGTTGGAGGTCAATCAGCATTAAGACCAACATTTGAAGTTGGAGGTCAGTCAGCATTAAGACCAACATTTGAAGTTGGAGGTCAGTCAGCATTAAGACCAACATTTGAAGTTGGAGGTCAATCAGCATATTAATACCATAAGATTTTAAAAATTGATATAAATACTTAAAAAGTATATTAAATTTAAAAAAAAATAAATCCTCACTAAGTGAGGATTTTTTTTGCGTTTTTTTGTATTTTAGCGATTTAATTATATCTATGAATAATAATATCTTTTTTTATTTGATTCTTTTTTTTGTTTTTTTTAGCTGTAATAATGATAGAAATCACAATAAAAACTTATCATTGGATAGTCTCGATATATATATAAAATATTCAGATAGTATTAGAATTAAAAAAGAAATAAGAAATGAATTTTCAAATAAAGCATTTGAAATTTTATCAAATAGGAATGATAGTTTAAGCAGAAAAAAAATATTTAGAATTGCGCAAAATTATTCTGAATTAAAAAATGATAAAGAATTTTATAAGATTACTAGATTTTTAATTTCTAACACAAATTCCAAATTAGAAAAAAAACTTCTGGCTAAAACTTATAATTTAATTGCAAATAAGTATATTGATGTTGGAAGAAATGATAGTGCTTTTATTTTTTTAATTAAATCAGAAAAAATCTTTAAAACTTTAAATGACAGCATTTCATTTGGTAAAAATTATCTTGAAAAAGCGTATGTCCAATTTAATGAAAGTGATTATTTTGGTTGTGAACAATCATCAAGCTTTGCTTTATCATACATAAAAAACACAGATGATTATAAAAACATTTATAACGCTTACACATATATTGGTATAAGTTCAAATGAATTGAAAAATTATAATAATGCGTTAACTTATCACTTTAAGGCATTAGATATTGCAACTGAACATAAATTTAATAACGAATTGCACCTACTATCAAGGACACAAAATAATATTGGAGTTGTTTATCAAAATTTGAACGAACATAATAATGCTTTAAGTTACTTTAAATTGGGAATTAACGAGAAAAATTTGGTAAAAGACTCTCCAGATTTATATTCAATGTTATTAGACAATTATGCATATTCTAAATTTAAAATTAATGATTTTAAAGAATTACCTAAATTGTTTCTCAATTCGATTGAAATTTCAAAAAATAATGGTTTTATAAAAGGATTATTTTTGAATAAAATTCATCTTTCAGAATATTATTATTATATAAATGATTCTATAAATTCAATAAAATATGCTCAAGAAGCGCTTTCCACATCTAAGTTAACAAAAATATCTGGAGACATTTTAGCTTCATTAAAACAACTTTCAATTGTTGAAAAAGTCAATTCTGCAAAATATTCTAAAGAGTATATTAAAATTAGTGATAGTATACTGGTTGCAGAAAGAAATTCATTAGATCGTTTTGCTCGATTGCAATATGAAACCGAAGAACTTCGCCAAGAAAACTTCAACATTATAGAGCAAAACTCTATAGTACTCAATTTTTTATTAGCGATAGTTTTATTTTCTGGGCTTTTATTTTTTATTAGGTACCAGCGTTTGCGAGAAAGAACTGTTGAACTTAAACAATCACAAAATATAGCCAACGAGGAAATATACCGACTTATTATTTCGCATCAAAACAAACTCGAAGAAGGTCGCGATTATGAAAAACAACGTTTGTCTAAAGAACTTCATGATGGTGTGCTTGGGCGTTTGTTTGGCTTGCGCCTAAACCTTGATGGCCTTAACAGCTTTGATGATAAAATTGCCAAAGAAGAACGTCTTAAATGTCTTAATGAATTGCAAATTATTGAACAAGATTTAAGAGAAATCTCTCACGAACTGAGTAGAGAAAATCTAGAACTTATAAATAATTTTGTAGCAATCATAAATTCGCTTGTAGAACAACAAATTAAAATTAATACTGCCAAAACGCAACTTATTATCGCCGAAGATATAATTTGGGATGAAATAAGCAATGTTGTTAAAATTAATATTTATAGAATTGTTCAAGAAGGATTTCAAAATATTAATAAACACGCCAATGCCAATAACATTTTAGTCCATTTAAGAAAAGATAAGTATGGCAATCTTTTGTTTAATGTTGAAGATGATGGTGTCGGAATAGATACCGATAGCAAAAAAAATGATGGTATCGGTTTTAAAAATATTATTTCAAGAGTACAAAGTTGTCAAGGAGAAATAGAAATTAAATCAGAAACTGGTAAAGGTTCAAAATTAATTATTACCTTTCCGCCCAACAAAGAAACCCCAAATAGCATTCAATAATATGGCTCAAATCGTTAATATTCTAATTGTAGATGATCATCACTTTATTATTCAAGGATATACAAATGCAATAATAAGATTTCCCAACAAGAAATATGAATTCACTATAACCAGAGCAGCCGATTGTAAAGAAGCTTATGAAAAGATAATGAATCAAGATGGTTTGGTATTTGATCTTGCTTTGCTAGATATAAGCATGCCTGCTTATACAGATAAAAATCTTGAATCGGGTGAAGATATTGCAAAATTACTAAACCAACATTCGCCAGATTGTAAAATTGTTTTACTAACAATGCATTCAGAACGTTTGAAAGCCGAAAAAATTATTGAAGAAATAAATCCACTTGGGTTGATAATAAAAAATGATTTGACCTACGATATTATGCTAATGTTGCTTGCAACAGTTTTAAAAGGTCAAATTTATTATAGCGATTCTGTAATTAAATTTTTAAACATGCAACAAAAAGAAAAAGTTTATGTTGATGTTTTTGACAAACAAATATTGCATTTTTTAAATAAAGGTATAAAAGCAGATGATGTTGCACTATATGTTTCACTATCGTCAAGTTCGGTTAAAAAACGAATCGAATTGATGAAAATACTTTTAGATAAAAAAGGTATTAAAAACGATGAATTAGTTAGAATTGCCAACGAAAACGGTATGATGATAAAATAAAAAAAATTCTCTCAAAAACGGAGAGAATTTTTTTTTATTCTTCCAAAGCATTCCAACCACGAGCTTTTAGAGGAATTTTAGTATTGGCTCTTGTTATCAAATGAATTCCTTCGCTTTCTTGAACAATATGACCAATTACTGTAAAATTGGGATTTGCTTTTATTTTTTCAAAATCTAGTTGAGCAATTGTAAATAACAATTCATAATCTTCGCCACCATTTATAGCAACAGTTGTACTATCAATATTAAATTCTTCGCATACATTAATAAATTGTGGATCAACAGGAATTTTATCTTCATAAAGATTGCAACCCACTTTACTTTGTTTACAAACATGAATAATTTCAGACGACAATCCATCAGAAATATCAATCATAGAAGTGGGTTTTACTTCTAGTTTTTCTAGTAAATCTTTAATGTCATGACGAGCTTCTGGACGCAATTGTCTTTCAATTAAATAAGTGTAAGCATCCAAATCGGGTTGGTTGTTTGGGTTTACTTGAAACACTTGTTTTTCTCGTTCAAGAACTTGTAATCCCATATAAGCCGAACCTAAATCGCCAGAAACCACTAGTAAATCACCTTCTTTTGCACCATTTCTATATACAATTTCGTTTTCATTGGCTTCACCAATTGCTGTAATCGAAATAATTAATCCTTTTTGAGATGAAGTTGTGTCGCCACCAATAACATCTACATTATAAAATTTTGAAGCAAGTGTAATTCCGTCAAATAATTCTTCAAGAGCTTCAAGCGGAAAACGATTAGAAACCGCCACCGAAACTGTAATTTGAGTTGGCTTGGCATTCATAGCACAAATATCTGATATATTTACCACAACTGCTTTGTAGCCCAAATGTCGCAATGGCATGTAGGATAAATCGAAATGCACACCTTCAATCAATAAATCGGTAGAAATTACAATTTTTTTATCTTTAAAATCCAAAACCGCAGCATCATCGCCAATACTTTTTATAGTTGAGGTGTTTTTTACATCAAAATTTTTAGTCAAATGTTCTATAAGTCCAAATTCACCCAATTGAGAAAGTGAAGTTCTTTGTGGAGTTTTATCTTCTATCATTTTGCAAAGGTACGAAGGTTTTTTGTTTGCCACAAAGCCACGAAGTCACTAAGTTTTTTTTAAAACTTGTCATTTCGACCTTTTGGGAGAAATTACATAATACAAGTAAACTTTTTTGGATAATTTTTGTTTGCCACAAAGTCACGAAGCCACTAAGTTTTTTTAAAACTTGTCATTTCGAACTTTTGGGAGAAACCAAATAATACAAGTAAACTTTTTTGGATAATTTTTGTTTGCCACAAAGCCACAAAGCCACTAAGTTTTTTTTTTAAAGTTGTCATTTCGACCTTTTGGGAGAAATCTCATAATACAAGTAAACTTTTTTGGATAATTTTTGTTTGCCACAAAGTCACGAAGTCACTAAGTTTTTTTTAAAAGTTGTCATTTCGACCTTTTGGGAGAAATCACATAATAAAAATCAGTTTATGAGATGCTACTTCCGAATTTTCGGAATCAGCAGGACAAGATTGTGCTAACAAAAAACCCAACAACGTTAGTCATTGGGTTTTACATTATATTGTACAGACTTTGCAATCTACAGGCGTTGCAACAATGTACAGACGTTGCATTGCAACGTCTGTACATGAATCTAATCATTCAATTTCAAAACAGCCATAAACGCTTCTTGCGGAATTTCTACATTCCCAACTTGACGCATACGTTTTTTTCCTTTTTTCTGTTTTTCTAATAGTTTTCTTTTTCTAGAAATATCACCACCATAACATTTGGCAGTAACATCTTTTCGTAATGCTTTTATAGTTTCGCGAGCAATAATTTTTGCTCCAATTGCAGCTTGAATTGGAATATCAAATTGCTGTCTTGGAATTAACTCACGCAATTTTTCGGTCATCTTTTTACCAATATTATAAGCATTGTCTTCATGAATCAATGCCGAAAGCGCATCAACCGTTTGACCATTTAACAAAACATCTAATCTAACTAATTTGGATGTTCGCATTCCAATTGGCGAATAATCAAACGAAGCATAACCTTTAGAAACCGTTTTTAATCTATCATAAAAATCGAAAACTATTTCTGCCAAAGGCATATCAAAATTGAGTTCAACTCGTTCAGTTGTTAAATAAGTTTGGTTGGTAATTACACCACGCTTTTCTATACACAAACCCATTACATTTCCAACATAATCGGCTTTTGTAATAATTGTTGCCTTAATATATGGTTCTTCAACTCTATCTAAACGAGATGGTTCAGGTAAATCTGTCGGATTGTTTACTATAAATCCAACTTCGGGTTCTTTTTTAGTATAAGCCAAATACGAAACGTTAGGAACAGTAGTAATTACTGTCATATCATATTCTCGTTCCAATCGTTCTTGAATAATTTCAAGATGCAACATGCCTAAAAATCCGCATCTAAAACCAAATCCTAAAGCAGCAGAACTTTCTGGAACAAAAACTAACGAAGCATCATTTAATTGTAATTTTTCCATCGAAGAACGCAAATCTTCATAATCTTCGGTATCAACCGGATAAATTCCGGCAAAAACCATTGGTTTTACATCTTCAAAACCAACAATCATATTGGTTGTAGGTGTTTTTGCATCTGTCAAAGTATCACCAACTTTTACTTCTTTGGCTTCTTTAATTCCAGAAATCAAATAACCAACATCGCCTGTAGAAATAACATTTTTCGGAACTTGATTTAACTTTAATGTACCCACTTCATCGGCAAAATATTCGTTGCCAGTTGCCATAAATTTTATTTTCTGACCTTTTTTGATTTCGCCATTTTTTACTCTAAAAATAACTTCAATACCACGAAACGGATTGTAATGTGAATCGAATATCAATGCTTGTAATGGTTCATCTTTATTACCTTTTGGAGCAGGAATTTTTTCGATAATGGCAGCCAAAATATTTTCGACACCAAAACCAGTTTTTCCCGAAGCATGAATAATATCTTCTAACTTGCAACCTAATAAATCTATAATATCATCGCTAACCTCTTCAGGATTAGCGCTTGGCAAATCAACTTTGTTCAAAACCGGAATAATTTCCAAATCATTATCAAGAGCCAAATATAAGTTCGAAATAGTTTGCGCCTGAATACTTTGTGCCGCATCAACAATCAAAAGCGCACCTTCGCAAGCCGCAATAGATCGCGAAACTTCGTAAGAAAAATCAACGTGACCTGGAGTATCAATAAGATTCAAGATATAATTTTCACCTTTATATTTATATTCCATTTGAATAGCATGACTTTTTATAGTAATGCCACGTTCACGCTCCAAGTCCATATTATCAAGCAATTGCGCTTTTTCTTCACGAGCAGTAACAGTTTGTGTAGCACCAAGTAATCGGTCTGCAAGTGTACTTTTTCCGTGATCAATGTGTGCAATAATGCAAAAATTTCTAATGTTTTTCATTCTATTTTTATGTCTTTTTTGGGCGTTTCCTTCAATCGTACCTCATTCAGGTCGGGCTTTTCGCTGTATCTTTTATTCCATTTCATTACATAAAAGGATGCCGCTTCAATCCCTAACGCAAACCCACAAATTGGGATTTAACTGCAAATATAAGGTAAAACTTTCTATTGTTTATTGAGAGTCAATCTCATAATACTTAAAAAACTAAAAATCAGAAATAAGTAAACTAAAAATTTATATATTTGTTTAATAAAAAAATATAATTTATGAATGCAATTCAAGATATAATAGTTAGAAATCCAGCAATAATGCATGGAAAACCAATTATTAAAGGAACAAGAATTACTGTTGAATTAATTTTAAAAAAATTAGCTGAAGGAGCAACTGTTATTGATTTATTAAAAAATTATCCACAAATTAACACAAAACAAATTTTAGCTTCTTTAGATTATGCAGCAAACATTATCAGTAACGAAGAACTTTTAGACGTTTAAATGATAATTGCAGACGAGAATATTCCTTTGCAAATGATTGAGAAATTAATAGATAATAAAATCGAAGTTATTTCTATTTATAAAAATTATAGAGGAATTTCTGATGTTGAAATTATTGATTTAGCTCAAAATCCACCAAAAGTAATCCTTACCGAAGATAAAGATTTTGGAGATTTAATTTTTGCATATAATCATAAACAAGTAAGTGTAGTTTTATTAAGATATCACTATTTAGAATTTGAAAAAATAACTACAATTTTACTAAATTTTTTACAAAATCATAGTATCGAACAGCATTCATTTATTGTAATTTCTACAAAAACAATTAGAATAAGGAAAATATAAACCTTTTTTTATTTTCTATCTTTGCAAAAAACAATTTCATGCCCAAAATAGGCAACATCATATTACCCGATTTTCCGTTACTACTTGCACCAATGGAAGATGTGAGCGATCCACCATTTCGTAGATTGTGCAAATTGCATGGTGCCGATTTAATGTACTCCGAATTTATATCATCTGAAGGATTAATTCGTGATGCCATGAAAAGCAAAATGAAGTTGGATATTTTTGATTATGAACGTCCAGTAGGAATCCAAATATTTGGTGGCGATGAAGAAGCCATGGAAATGTCAGCACGTATTGTTGATGCTGTTCAACCCGATTTAGTTGATATAAATTTTGGTTGTCCGGTAAAAAAAGTGGTTTGTAAAGGTGCTGGCGCAGGCGTTTTGAAAGATGTTGATTTAATGATTCGATTGACTAAATCGGTAATTAAAGGAACCAGTCTTCCGGTAACAGTAAAAACACGTTTAGGTTGGGACGAAAATTCTATCAATATTGATGAAGTTGCCGAGCGTTTACAAGATATAGGAGTACAAGCACTTACAGTTCATGCAAGAACTCGAGCACAAATGTATAAAGGAAGTGCCGATTGGAGTCATATTCAAAGAATAAAAAACAATCCAAGAATTACAATGCCCATTTTTGGAAATGGCGATATCGATTCGGTAGAAAAAGCATTAGAATATAAAAATAAATATGGTCTTGACGGCATGATGATTGGTCGCGCTGCAATTGGTTATCCCTGGATTTTTAATGGAATAAAACATTATTTCAAAACTGGAGAACATTTGCCAAAACCTACAATAATAGATAGAGTTGAAGCCGCAAGAAATCATTTAACTTGGTCAATGGATTGGAAAGGAGAACGCGTTGGAATTGTTGAAATGCGAAGACATTACACTAACTATTTTAAAGGAATCCCTAATTTTAAAGAACACAGATTAAAACTAGTTACTCTAGAAACTGCAGAAGGATTATTTCAAGCTTTGAATGAAATTGAAGAAGTTTATTTAGGTTTTTCGTTTGTTTAATCTAATAATTTTTTACTAACACGACTACTTGCAATTAAACTTGCAATAAATCCAAGCGATACAATTGTTAAAAAGACTATTATTATATTTTGAACTGAAAAAACAACCGGATAAGCCAATGATTCAGTAATCATAATCAATTGAAATTGTTGTTGTATAATTACTATAATAATTCCTAAAAGCAATCCTATAAATCCACCAAAAACACTCAATAAAGTTCCTTGAAGAAGGAATATTTTTCGTAAATCTCTTATCTCTGTTCCTAAATTATATAGTGTTATTAAATTGGCTTTTTTATCTAAAATCATCATGATTAACGCACCAATTAAATTAAAAAGTGCAATAATAATTACCAAAGTAAAGATTAAATAAATGGCAATATTTTCAGTATTTAACATTTTGTGTAATGTTGCATTTAGTTCAGCTCTGTTTTTTACTTTTACCTTTTTATTTAATGTTTTTTCAATTTGAGAGACAACATCTCCTTCATTAAAATTTGGTTTAGTTTTAAATTCTATTCCAGAAATTTGATTGAGTTTATATTCTAATAATTCTTGAGCCAAACTCAAATCTGAAAACACATATTTAGAATCTAATTCTTCATTAATTGCATAAATTCCAACCGGAATAATAACCGATTTATTAAAAGCTTCATCTGGATTCATTGACATATTTCCTTTTCCTGGACGAGGAACATATACTTCAAACGGATTATTAAAATCAAATAAACCCAAAGATAATTTTTCTGAAATTCCATAACCTATTACTACTTGATAAGTATTGGGTTTTAACCATTGTCCGTTAAAAAGTTTTTGAGAAGCTTTGTTTACTTTTACAAAATTTTCATCAACACCTTTTAAATATGTAATTTTTTGTTTGCCATTAAAAGAAAAAAGAACTTGTTCTTCAACAATCTTACTATAACTTGCAATTCCATCAATATTTTTAATTTCTTTTTCTTGTTGTTCAGAAATAAAAAAGGATTTTCCTATAAGAGGATTTGCTTTTAAATCGGGATCAAAATCATTAGCAAATGACAAGCTAAAATCGCGCAAGCCACTAAAAACAGAAAGCACAACAAACAAAGCCATTGTTCCAACAATTACTCCTGAAGAAGCAATGCCATTGATGATATTGATGGCAGTACTCTTGCTAAAAGTAAAAAGATAACGCTTGGCTATGTAAAGAGGAAAATTCAATTACGCTTTCTTACGTTTTTCTAATAAATCACGATTTTCAATAGGGTTTTCTTTTTGAGAAAGTGCATTGTCAATTTTTTCAATATAATCTAAAGAATCATCAATATAAAATGAAAGATTTGGCACTTTTCGCAACTGCAACTTTACTCTTTGTGATAAATCATGTTTTATCAAAGACATATTAGATTTTACAGCAGTCAATATTTCTTGCGCTCTGTCTGTTGGAAAAACACTTAAATATACTCTAGCAACACCTAAATCAGTTGTTACAATTACTTTAGAAACCGAAATTATCAAATTTGTAAGTCCGTTTTTTCTCACTTCACCTTGAAGAATATCTACCAAATCATTTTGAAGTACGCTTCCAATTTTTTTCTGTCTGTTTGTTTCCATATTGCAAAAATACAATTTTTTTAGAGCCACAAAGTCACAAAGTCACAAAGTTTGTCATTTCGAAATTTTTTCTAAAAAAGAATTTAATCAGCTAAGTCTATTTTTTAGGTTTGCTATTATATGATAACTTATAAAAATTCATATTTTTACAAAATCTTTGAGACTTAGCGCCTTTGTGGCAAAACACAAAATGAGAAAAATAGAACATATAGGAATTGCAGTAAAAAATTTAGAATCATCCAATTTGCTATTCGAAAAATTATTTGGAGCAGCAGCTTATAAACAAGAAGAAGTTATAAGTGAAGGTGTAAAAACATCTTTTTTTATGAACGGACCAAATAAAATAGAGCTACTTGAAGCAACTAATCAAGAAAGTCCAATTGCAAAATTCATTGAAAAAAAAGGCGAAGGAATACATCATGTTGCCTTTGAGGTAAAAGACATTGTTGCCGAAATGGAACGTTTAAAAAAAGAAGGGTTTATCCTGTTAAATGAAATTCCAAAAAAAGGAGCAGATAATAAACTGGTTGCTTTTTTACATCCAAAGACAACTAATGGTGTGCTAATAGAGTTGTGTCAAGAGATTGAAGAATAGAATTGATATCTAGACAATTATAAAGTTTTAATGTTTTTGATTACTCAAATTGCTTAAAACACTTGCGATAAATTAAAAATAGTAGTAATATTGCAACCTAATAATCGGTCCTATAGCTCATTCGGTTAGAGCAACTGACTCATAATCAGTAGGTGCTTGGTTCGATTCCAAGTGGGACCACAATTAAAAGACTTCTTTAATGAAGTCTTTTTTTTATTAGATAAAACTAAAATCAACTTTTTTACGTTCATTATAAAAACAAGTGATGTTAAAAGTTAAATAAATGTCATTTAATTACTACATCACTCAAATAATAAGACAAATAATTTTGATAAAGAGAATTTTTTTTTACTTTTACGCCCTATGAGAATTGTCCCAAGTAAATTGTTTATAGGATTAACAGCTTTGTTTTGTTGTAATTCAATGCTAGCTGCACCTAATCCGCCACCTCCAATTCCGCCACCTCCAGGTTTGCCGATTGATGGAGGTGTATTTGTATTGGTATTTATATCAATTGTTTTTGCATATTATAAATTGTATTATATAAAAAAAGCTTCAAATTAATTTGAAGCTTTTTATTTTTATATAAAAAACTATTCTTTTTTCATGAGGTTTAGTTTTGTAATGTATTTTCCAATCACATCGAATTCTAAATTAATTTTTGTGCCAACTTTAAAATTCTTGAAGTTTGTATGCACATAAGTATAAGGTATAATTGCAACACTAAACTGTTTGTCTTTTGAATTCACAACCGTTAGACTAACACCATTTATAGTAATTGAACCTTTTTCTATAGTTATATTGTTAATGCATTCATCATATTCAAAAGTGTATAACCAACTACCATTAGTTTCTTCTATTGATTTGCAAATTCCTATTTGATCAACATGACCCTGAACGATATGTCCATCAAGACGATCTCCAAGTTTCATTGCGCGTTCAAGATTAATAATATCGTTTACACACCAATCGCCAACATTGGTTTTGTCAATAGTTTCCTTTATTGCGGTAACAGTATAGTCATCATTTATTATATTAACTACAGTCAGGCAAACACCATTGTGCGCTATGCTTTGATCTATTTTTAATTCATTTGTAATTAAAGAGTTTACAGTAATATGTAGGTTTTCCTCTTCTTTTTGAATGACTTTTATTATTCCTAGTGTTTCTATAATTCCTGTAAACATTTGTCGTTTTAATTTACTAAATTTGCACTTCAAAATTAGCAATAAATAAGAAGAATACGCCATGAAAAAAGCAGAAAATATAATCGTAGGAATTTCAATTGGAGATTTAAACGGTATTGGAAGCGAAGTAATACTAAAAACATTTGAAGATTCTCGAATGTTAGAATTGTGTACGCCAGTTATTTTTGCTAATGTTAAAGTTTTATCATTCATAAAAAAAAATCTTAATTCTGAAGTTGCTTTGCACGGAATTGATAAAATAGATCAATTAGTAAAAGGAAAGATTAATGTATTGAATGTTTGGAAAGAAGGAGTTGATATCAATTTTGGTCAAAATGATGAAAATGTTGGTAAATATGCCATTAAATCTTTTGTTGAAGCAACAAAGTCATTAAAAGAAGGATTTGTAGACGTGCTTGTTACAGCACCAATAAATAAGTATAACATTCAATCTGAAGACTTTAAATTTCCAGGACACACCGATTATTTAAATAAAGAACTAGAAGGGAATGCCTTGATGCTAATGGTTCAAGACAATTTGAGAGTCGGATTAATTACAGATCATATCCCTGTTAATGAAGTAGCAAAACATTTAACTGAGAAATTAATTATTCAAAAAATCCAAACAATAAACAACACATTAAAGCAAGATTTCAGCATAAATAAACCTAAAATAGCTGTATTAGCGCTCAATCCTCATGCTGGAGATAATGGAGTCATCGGCAAAGAAGATGACGAAATAATTAGACCAACCATAAAAAAAATATTTGAAAGCGGAATTTTAGCGTTTGGACCATATTCTGCCGATGGTTTCTTTGGAAGTGGGCAATATGAAAAGTTTGATGCAGTAATTGCAACATATCATGACCAAGGGTTAATACCATTTAAAACCTTGTCTTTTGGTAAAGGAGTTAATTATACTGCAGGACTAAATAAGATTAGAACATCGCCAGATCATGGAACTGCTTATGAAATTGCAGGAAAAGGATTGGCAGACAACAGTTCTTTTAAAGAAGCAATTTACCTTGCTATTGACATCTATCACTCAAGAAACGAGTATTTAATTTTGTCAAAAAACCCATTAAAAATAAAAGAAAAACAATTAGAAACAAAAAAAGGCACATAACGCTTTTGAATTTACAATAAATTTATATCTTTGCACTCCCAAACCCGAATCTTCGGATTGGACAAATTGATGAAATGATGAAAGTTACAAATGAATTTTTAATTCCATTTATAGGATTAAAGTTAGGGAAACATCAATTTGAATATCAAATAAAAAAAACGTTCTTTGATAGTTTTGATTATCACGAATATGAAAATTGTGATATTAAAGTAAATGTAGTTCTAGAGAAAAAAAGCACCATGTTAGAGCTTCTTTTCAAGCACAAAGGAACAGTAAATGTGCCTTGTGATTTGACAAACGAAATGTTTGATTTACCAATAAAAGGAAAAATTAAATTAGTAGTAAGTTTTGGAGAGGAATTTAATAATGACAATGAAGAAATATTAATTTTACCTCATGGCGAACATCAAATAGATGTTTCTCAATACATTTATGAAATGATTGTGCTTTCGGTTCCTTTAAAAAGAATTCATCCAGGTATAAAAGATGGAACTTTACAGACAGAAACTCTAGAAAATCTAACAAAGCATACCATAAAAGAACAAAAAAAAGAGAATAAAAAAGAAGAAAATATTGACCCACGTTGGGACAAATTAAAGCAACTATTAACGGATAAATAATATAGTAAAATGGCACATCCTAAGAGAAAAATCTCCAAAACAAGAAGAGATAAAAGAAGAACACACTACAAAGCAACGGTAGCTACAATTGCAACTTGTCCAGTAACTGGAGAAGCGCATTTATACCACAGAGCATACTGGCATGAAGGTAAAATGTATTATAGAGGACAAGTAGTTATTGATAAATCAGTAGCTGCTGCATAATTTATTTTTAAATTTACATTTAAACTCTCACTCTGTGAGAGTTTTTTGTTTTTTACAAATAATAATAATAATAAATAACTATTTTTTTTGTAATTTCCACCTCTTTTAAATTTGTATTTTTAAAGAGATTATAAAACAGTAATATGAGTACAATTACAGCCGCAATTACCGCTGTTGGTGGGTATGTTCCAGACTTTATTCTTTCAAACCAAGTATTAGAAACTTTAGTTGATACCAATGACGAATGGATAACAACCAGAACCGGAATAAAAGAAAGAAGATTATTAAAAGAATCTGGAAAAGGAACATCTTATTTAGCAATAAAAGCAGCACAAGACTTAATTAAAAAAAGTAACTTAAATCCTGCTGAAATTGACATAGTCATAATGGCAACCACAACACCAGATATGCCTGTTGCTTCAACCGGAGTTTTTGTTGCGTCACAAATAGGTGCCATAAATGCATTTGCATATGATTTACAAGCAGCATGTTCCAGCTTTCTATTTGGAATGTCTATGGCAGCAGCATATATACAATCAGGAAAATATAAAAAAGTATTATTAATAGGAGCTGATAAAATGTCATCTATTATTGATTATACTGATAGAGCAACTTGTATAATCTTTGGCGATGGTGCAGGAGCAGTTTTATTTGAGCCAAATTACGAAGGACTTGGAGTTCAAGATGAAATATTAAAGTCTGATGGAATAGGAAGAGAATATTTAAAAATTGATGCTGGAGGTTCAATATTACCAGCTTCAAAAGAAACCGTAGAAAATAGACAGCATTATGTTTTTCAAGACGGAAAAACAGTTTTTAAATATGCAGTTTCTGGAATGGCAGACGTAAGCGAGAAAATAATGCAACGTAATAATCTTACCAAAGAAGATGTAAATTGGTTAATTGCTCACCAAGCCAACAAAAGAATAATTGATGCTACAGCATCTAGAATTGAACTCGATGAAGAAAAAGTTCTAGTAAATATTCAAAAATACGGAAATACCACTTCAGCAACATTACCTCTTTTATTGAGTGACTTTGAAGATAAATTTAAAAAAGGAGATAACCTTATATTTGCCGCTTTTGGTGGCGGATTTACTTGGGGTTCAATCTATCTTAAATGGGCATATAATAAACAATAAACTATAACTAAATCAAAATAATTATGGATTTAAAAGAAATTCAAAACCTAATCAAATTTGTTTCCAATTCTGGAGTTGCAGAAGTAAAATTAGAAACTGGTGATATTAAAATTACAATTAGAACTACTTTGGAAGGAAATACTCCAGACATAACTTATGTTCAACAAGCGCCAATGCAACAAACAATGAATCAAGCAACTCCTGCTCAACAGCAAGTTCCAGTTCAGCCAGTTGTTTCAGCACCAGTAGTAGTTGCAGATGAAACCTCTAAATATGTTACTATTAAATCTCCAATGATTGGAACTTTTTACAGAAAACCAGCTCCAGACAAACCAGCTTTTGCTGAAGTTGGAACCTCAATTTCTAAAGGTGATGTTCTTTGTGTAGTTGAAGCAATGAAATTGTTTAACGAAATTGAATCAGAAATTTCAGGAAAAATCGTAAAAATTCTAGTAGATGATATGTCTCCAGTAGAATTTGACCAACCATTATTCTTAGTTGATCCATCGTAAAGTTATTTTAAATTTTAAATTTTGAATTATGAATTTTGTTCATTATTCAATCTAATCCATTTAAAATTTATAATTTACAATTTAATATAATAATAAGATGTTTAAAAAAATATTAATTGCCAATAGAGGTGAAATTGCTCTTAGAGTAATTAGAACCTGTAGAGAAATGGGAATAAAAACAGTAGCGGTTTATTCTACTGCTGATGCCGAAAGTTTACATGTTAAATTTGCAGACGAAGCAGTTTGTATTGGTCCGCCACCAAGTAATTTATCCTATTTGAAAATGTCAAATATTATTGCAGCTGCCGAAATTACTAATGCAGATGCAATTCATCCAGGATATGGTTTTCTTTCAGAGAATTCTAAATTTTCTAAAATTTGTCAAGAACATGGAATCAAATTCATCGGAGCATCTCCAGAAATGATTGATAGAATGGGAGATAAGGCATCTGCAAAATCTACAATGATAGAAGCAGGAGTACCATGCGTTCCAGGTTCTGTAGGTATTTTAGAATCTTATGAAGAAGCTGAAAAAATAGCCAATGAATTTGGTTATCCAGTAATGCTAAAAGCAACTGCTGGTGGCGGAGGAAAAGGCATGAGAGCTGTGTGGAAGCAAGATGATTTATTGAAAGCATGGGAAAGCGCAAGACAAGAATCAGCTGCGGCTTTTGGAAATGATGGAATGTACCTTGAGAAATTAATTGAAGAACCACGACATATAGAAATACAAGTTGTAGGAGATTCATATGGAAAAGCATGCCATTTATCTGAAAGAGATTGTTCTGTTCAAAGACGTCATCAAAAACTAACCGAAGAAACACCTTCGCCATTTATGACTGACGAATTACGTCAAAAAATGGGAGAAGCCGCAGTAAAAGCCGCAGAATATATTAAATATGAAGGAGCAGGAACTGTTGAGTTTCTTGTCGATAAACATAGAAACTTCTACTTCATGGAGATGAATACTCGTATTCAAGTTGAACACCCAATCACAGAACAAGTAGTTGATTATGATTTAATTCGTGAACAAATTCTAGTTGCTGCAGGAGTTCCAATTTCAGGAAAAAATTATTTTCCAAACTTGCATGCAATCGAATGTCGTATAAATGCAGAAGATCCATACAATGATTTTCGTCCTTCGCCAGGAAAAATCACAGTTTTACATTCGCCTGGAGGACATGGTGTAAGATTGGATACACACGTTTACGCAGGATATACAATTCCGCCAAATTACGACTCCATGATTGCAAAATTAATTACAACTGCGCAAACAAGAGAAGAAGCAATTAGTAAAATGAAACGCGCTTTAGACGAGTTTTATATAGAAGGAATAAAAACTACAATCCCATTTCATAGACAATTAATGGATGAACCAGAATATGTTGCTGGAAATTACACCACTGCATTTATGGACACTTTCAAAATGAAAGAATTGAGTTAAATCATCTAAAACCATTCGTTAGTTCGGATGGTTTTTTTTAACCATTATAATTAATAAAAAACTAAATTCTTCTTAAACCAAAAAAAAACCGTTCATCACTGAACGGTTTTTTTTAATTTCTAAATTTATTTAGATTATGCTTCAAAAGGAATAATAGAAACAAACGACTTATCGCCAGCTTTTTTCTGAAATTTCACAACGCCATCAACTCTTGCATGCAAAGTATGATCTTTACTAATGTAAACGTTTTCACCTGGATTGTGTTTTGAACCTCTTTGTCTTACGATAATGTTACCAGCAATTGCAGCTTGACCACCATATATCTTAACGCCTAAACGTTTTGAATGTGATTCTCTACCATTCTTCGAACTACCGACACCTTTCTTGTGAGCCATGATGTTATAGGTTTTATAGGTTATTAATTAATTAAACAGCTTTACCACCGTTTAATTCATCTTGTAATTTTTTTAATTCGTCCATTTTACCATCAGCAGCTAATTGTGCTTGTTGAGCCCAAGTAGTTGGATCTAAATGTTGTACTTTATTAGTTGATGCGTCAAGAATTTCTTTAACAGAATCAGCAGATGCGGCAGCAAGTTTTGCAAAAGTGTCTATTCCACCAGCAACTAATGCTTCAGCAGCTTTTGGACCAATTCCTTCAATAATTACTAAATCATCACCTTTTTTAGAAGCTTTTACAGCTTTTGGAGCTTTTTCTTCAACAACTTCAACAAGTTTTTCTGCTTTTGGAGCTTTCTCAGCTTTTGGAGCTTCTACTTTTGCTGCAGTTTCGGTTTTTGGAGCTTCCTCTTTTTTAGGAGCAGCTTTTTTTCCACCAGTAGCACTAATTCCTTCAATAAGAATTTGTGTTAAATACTGACGGTGACCGTTTCTTTTTTTGTAACCTTTTCTTCTTTTCTTTTTGAAAACGATTACTTTATCACCTTTTAAGTGTTGTAACACTTTGGCTTCTACTGAAGCACCTTCTATAGCTGGGGCGCCTAAAGTAATGCTTCCATTGTCGTCTAATAAAAGAACTTTATCAAAAGAAACTTTTGACCCTTCTTCATTAGTTAAACGGTGAACATAAACCTTTAAGTCTTTGCTTACTTTAAATTGTTGCCCTGCTATCTCTACGATTGCGTACATAACAAATTGTTTAGTTAATTTTTTTAAGGTTGCAAATATACAAATAAATATTTCTCATGCAACGCTATTTCAAAAAAGTTTTCCTTAAAAATCAGTTTGTTACATTTTTAATTTTTTTCCATCTAAACCTTTAATTAAAACAAATAAAAAAATCTATTTTTGTGTAACAGAATTTGCAATTATTATACTAATTGTACTATACAACTAAAATTTATAGTTTTAATATGAAAAAATCTTTAATCGCTTTAAGTTCAATGCTTATGCTAGGAGGAACAGCTCATGCCCAAAAGGTTGCTTTTGAGGAATATGATTTAGCCAATGGAATGCATGTTATTTTACACAATGATCCATCTGCGCCAGTGGTTATAACTTCGGTTATGTACCATGTTGGTTCTAAAGACGAAAATCCTGAAAGAACAGGATTTGCTCACTTTTTTGAACATTTATTATTTGAAGGTACAGAAAACATCAAACGAGGTGAATGGTTTAAAATTGTAACTGGTAATGGCGGAACCAATAACGCCAACACATCTGACGACAGAACCTATTATTTTGAAGTTTTTCCTTCAAATAATTTAGAATTAGGTTTGTGGATGGAATCTGAACGATTGATGCATCCAGTTATTAATCAAATTGGTGTTGATACTCAAAACGAAGTTGTAAAAGAAGAAAAACGTCTTAGAGTTGATAATTCTCCTTATGGAAGTTGGATTGCACAAGTAAAAAAGAATTTATTTGTTAAACATCCTTACCGTTGGGCAACTATTGGTTCTATGGAACATCTTGATGCTGCAACTTTGGCAGAGTTTCAAGCATTTAATAAAAAATTCTATTCTCCAAACAATTCGGTTTTAGTAGTTGCTGGACAATTAGATATTGCACAAACTAAAGCTTGGATTGAAAAATATTTTGCTCCAATTCCAAGAGGTGTTGATGTTGTAAAGCAAACTTTTGTTGAAGATCCAATTACACAACCATTGAGTGCAAGATATGAAGATCCAAACATTCAAAAACCAATGGTAGTTGCTGCATATAGAACTCCTTCAATGAAAACGCGTGACGCCAGAATATTGGATATGATTTCTACTTATTTAAGTGATGGAAAAAGTTCAAGATTATATAAAAAAATTGTTGATGAAAAGAAAATGGCACTTCAGTTGAGTTCTTTCAATTACAGTCAAGAAGATTATAGTTCTTATATGATTATAGGAATTCCTCAAGGTGATTTTACTGCTGCAGATTTAATTAAAGAAACAGATGAAGAAATTGTAAAAGTTCAAACAGAATTAATATCTGAAAACGATTTGCAAAAATTAAAAAACAAATACGACAATAATTTTGTAAACAGTAATTCATCAGTTGAAGGCGTTGCAGAAAACCTAGCATCATATTACCTATTATATGGTGATGTAAATTTAATTAATACCGAAATAGAAATGTATCGTTCTATTACAAGAGAAGAAATTAGAGATATTGCAAAAAAATATTTAAATCCAAACCAACGATTGATTTTGGATTATGTACCAGCAAAAGACAAAGCTGACTCGAACGAAGGTGAACAGGCGAAGCAAAACAAATAAAATTAAACAAAAATGAGAAAATCAATAATTATATTATCAAGCTTGTTTTTAACGATAACTATGCAAGCACAAAACAGACCACAGCCAAAACCAGGACCAGCTCCAAAAATAAACATTAAAAAACCAGTTTCATTTGTATTACCAAATGGATTAAAAGTTTTAGTGGTTGAAGACCATAAATTACCTAGAGTTTCTTTCAATCTTTCTATAGACAATGCACCTTATGCAGAAGGAAATAAAAAAGGAGTTGACAACCTAACAAGTAGTTTAATTGGAAACGGATCTCAAAAAACTACAAAAGATGTTTTCAATGAAGAAATAGATTTTCTTGGAGCAGAAATTAGTTTTAATTCTGATGGCGCATTTGCAAGCGGATTATCTAAATATTCAAAAAGAATTTTAGAGTTAATGGCAGAAGGTGCATTGAGTCCAAATTTTACACAAGAAGAATTTGATAAAGAAAAAGAAAAACTAATTGAAGGATTAAAAACGCAAGAAAAAAGTGTTCCTGCAGTTGCTGGAAGAGTTGAAAACGTTCTTGTTTATGGAAAAAATCATCCATCAGGAGAATATTTATCAGAAGAAACAATAAATGCAGTTTCTCTATCTGATGTAAAAGCAAATTATGCAACTTATTTTGTGCCGGAAAGAGCTTATCTTGTAGTAATTGGTGATGTAAAATTTAAAGATGCTAAAAAAGCTGTTTCAAATCTTTTCGGTTCTTGGGTAAAAGCCAAAGCACCACAATTGACTTATTCTGCTCCAAGCAATGTTCAATACACACAAATTAATTTTGTTGATATGCCAAATGCAGTTCAATCTGAAATTTCGCTAGTTAATACTGTTAGTTTAAGATTGTCTGATCCAGATTTTTTCCCTGTTATTGTAGCCAATCAAGTTCTTGGTGGCGACTTTAATAGTTATTTAAACATGAACTTACGTGAAGCCCACGGATGGACTTATGGTGCACGTTCAAACGTAGGTTCAAGTAAATATTCTGTTAGTAAATTTAAAGCAAACTCGCAAGTTAGAAATGCAGTAACCGACAGTGCTGTTGTTGAATTCTTAAAAGAAATTAAAAGAATTAGAACAGAAAAAGTAAGCGAAGAAACTTTGAACAATGTAAAAGCAGGTTATGTTGGACGATTTGTAATGCAAGTTGAAAAACCAGCAACAATTGCTCGTTACGCTTTAAATATAGAAACTGAAGGTTTGCCTGCCGATTTTTATGAAAATTATATCAAAAACATTCAA
>NZ_JAYVFH010000290.1:0-9640 GCF_043773265.1 Flavobacterium sp.
TACATATAATTCTTTAAGATTTTCAGTTGTAGGTTGACCTAAAAGATATTTTTGTTCAGGATCAACAAGAATTCTACCACTCATGGCTTCACGACCAAGTAACATTCTAAAACCCATTGAATCTCGGTTGGTCAAGGTCATTTCTATTGACCAAGTTTCGTTTCCGATATTTATATTGGTCTGAATTACATAACGTTGCTCTCGAAATCCGCTAGAACTTTTTACAATTCTTTTGTCTATAAGTAAAGCTTCGCAATGAATTACAGTTTTGAGATTATTCTGAATTGGATTAATGTCAAATTTTACCCAATTGATATCATCTTTTACAAAAGGAGCAATGTTTATGGCGTGTAAAGCAGAAGTTTTTGCGCCTGAATCTACACGAGCTTTTATGGCAGGAATTCCAATTTCTGGAAAGGAACACCATTCTTCTGATCCTAATATTATTTTGTTTTCTGGCATTTTATAAAATTTTAAGCCACGAAGTACGAGAATTTTCACTAATTATATTGTGTAATTCAGGTATTTCGTGGCAGAAATGTTGATTTTTTTATATTTCGATTGTTATTTCTTTTTTTGGAATATCAATACAGAATTTATTGTCTTTTAAAAAATTTAATCCAATAACTCCATCATAATCAGAAATTATTCCATGAGATAAGAAATCGTAAACTTGAACTTCAAAATTATTTTTCGTAATTCCCAAACAGTCTATTTTTTCAATATCATAACGTTCAACAATTATTATTCCGTTGGCGGTTTCAATTTCTAATTCTCCTTTGCTATTTTTTAATTCATATCCACTAAAGTATAAAACATTACTGTCTATAGTACAATGGGTTGCTGCTGTATCTAATGCTAACCTAAATTTAAATTTGTTTAAAATTGTTGCATTTACAATTATAACATCTTCCTCTGAAAGTAATTCGAAGTTAAATTTTCTCATAACCTTCTTAAAATTCCATTTGTTCTAATTTTCTTTATATTTCCAGTATAGATTATAGTTACAGTTTTAAAATTATCAGTCATATTTCTTCCTAGATAGCAAACCTCTTTTTTATCTTTACTATGAAAAATTGGAACACCAGAAATTACATCAATTTGACTTTCATCCATTGTTGGATTTCCCAATAAAACCCATTCATCGGGAAATAAATTTTTAATTTCTTTAATTGATGTATTTTCCATAGAACCTTTAGTTTTCTAATATTTTCTAAAAGAATTATTTCTCTTTTATATTTATTTTATAAACCATTAAGATATTGAGTTTCATTAAGGAATACTAACTTAATTTTCTTAATTTCTTAATGGTATTTTGTAAATATTTTATTTTAATTACTAACTAGTTGGTTCTCCAGCTTTTTGAACTTTTACAGTCAATTCTTGCGAACCTTCTTCAATATCCATAAATATTTCGTCTCCAGATGCAATTTTAGATGTGATAATTTCTTCTGCTAAAGCATCTTCAACATATTTCTGAATGGCTCTTTTTAATGGTCTTGCTCCAAATTGTCTATCAAATCCTTTTTCTGCAATGAATGCTTTTGCTTTATCAGATAAATCTAAATTGTAACCTAATTCTTTAACTCTAGAATATAATTTTTTCAATTCGATTTCGATGATAACATCAATATCTTCTTTTTCTAAAGCATTGAAAACTATAACATCATCAATTCTGTTAAGGAATTCTGGTGCAAAAGTTTTCTTTAAAGCATTTTCAATAATTCCTTTAGAATTATCGTCTGCATTTGCAACTCTTGCTGCTGTTCCAAATCCAACACCTTGACCAAAATCTTTCAATTGACGAGCACCAACATTGGAAGTCATAATGATAATCGTATTTTTAAAATCGATTTTTCTTCCTAAACTATCAGTCAAATAACCATCATCCAGAACTTGTAACATCATATTGAAAACATCTGGATGTGCTTTTTCAATTTCGTCAAGAAGCACAACACAGTATGGTTTTCTTCTAACTTTTTCGGTTAATTGTCCACCTTCTTCATAGCCAACATATCCTGGAGGTGCACCAATTAATCTAGAAATTGCGAATTTTTCCATATATTCACTCATATCAATACGAATTAACGCATCTTCTGAATCGAATAATTCTTTCGCTAAAACTTTCGCTAATTGTGTTTTTCCAACTCCAGTTTGACCAAGAAATATAAACGAACCAATAGGACGATTTGGATCTTTCAATCCAGCACGATTTCTTTGAATAGAACGAGCAATTTTTAAAACGGCTTCGTTTTGTCCAACTACTTTTCTTTGAAGTAGTTCTGGTAAGTTAGCCAACTTATTGCTTTCAGTCTGAGCAATTCTATTAACAGGAATTCCAGTCATCATTGAAACTACATCGGCAACATTATCTTCGGTAACTTCTATTCTGTTATTTTTAGAATCTTCTTCCCATTTTTCTTGAGCTATTGCTAGGTCTTTTTCTAGTTTTTTTTCGTCATCACGAAGTTTGGCAGCTTCTTCATATTTCTGTCTTTTTACAACAGAATTTTTCAGTTCGCGTACTTCTTCGAGCTGACGTTCTAAATCTAAAATTTGTTTAGGAACATCAATATTGGTAATGTGAACTCTAGAACCAGCTTCGTCAAGAGCATCAATAGCTTTGTCTGGTAAAAAACGTTCTGACATGTATCTATCAGTTAATTTCACACAAGCTTCAATGGCTTCTTGCGAATAAACAACGTTATGATGATCTTCATATTTATTTTTGATATTATTCAAAATAATAATTGTTTCATCAACAGAAGTTGGTTCTACAATAACTTTTTGAAAACGTCTTTCTAATGCGCCATCTTTTTCTATATATTGTCTGTATTCATCAAGAGTTGTTGCACCAATACATTGAATTTCTCCACGAGCCAAAGCAGGTTTGAACATATTTGAAGCATCGAGTGAACCAGTTGCTCCACCAGCACCAACTATTGTGTGAATTTCGTCTATAAAAAGAATAATATCATCATTCTTTTCGAGTTCGTTCATTACCGCTTTCATCCGTTCTTCAAATTGTCCTCTGTATTTTGTACCAGCAACTAAACTGGCTAAATCTAAGGTTACAACTCGTTTTCCAAATAAAATTCTTGAAACTTTCTTTTGAATAATTCGCAATGCTAAACCTTCGGCAATAGCAGATTTTCCAACTCCAGGTTCACCAATTAGTAATGGATTGTTCTTTTTTCTACGACTTAAAATTTGTGAAACTCGTTCAATTTCTTTTTCACGACCAACTACCGGATCTAATTTTCCTTCTTCTGCCATTTCGGTTAAATCGCGACCAAAATTGTCTAAAACAGGAGTTTTAGATTTTTTATTAGATTTATTTGCAGGTGTATTAAAATTATCTCCTTTTAAGCTGTCATCTTGTCCTGAATCTTCATTAAAAGATTCGTTTTTCGGTAAATTTTCTAAAAATTCTTCTTCTTTAGGTGTCATATCTAGATATTGTTCTTTAGCTACTTCGTAATCAATTTTAAGTTTATTAAGTAGTTTAGTTGTTGGATCGTTTTCGTTTCTCAATATGCAAAGCAGTAAATGCGCAGTGCTTATAGAAGTGCTTTGAAATACTTTGGCTTCAAGGAAAGTAGTTTTTAATGCTCTTTCTGCTTGTCGAGTTAAATGCAAATTTTTCTTTTCTATATTTATTTCCGCATTAGGATTTGGTGGACTTAAAATTTCAACTTTCTTTCTAAGATGATCTAAATCTACCGAAAGACTATTTAAAATAGATATAGCTTTACCGTTTCCGTCTCTTAAAATCCCAAGCATCAGGTGTTCAGTGCCAATAAAATCATGACCTAAACGCAAAGCTTCTTCCTTACTGTAGGTTATAACATCTTTTACTCTTGGCGAAAAATTATCATCCATTTTTTCTTTTATTATTATTGTAAATTTAGTGATTTATCTTGAATTATTACAAATATCATTCCTAGTAAATCGCTTGTCAGTAAATTGACAAAAAAAATGTCAGATATAAAAGCAGTTAGCACTTAATTTTATTAACTATTATAAAGGTGTATTTTGTTAATAAATCATTCAAATTTGTGAGTAAATTAGCTTTTAAAAATAGTTAAAAAGTGTATCTTGCGCGTTAGAATTAAAAATAAATTATTTTAAAAATTATATAAATATGTCTGACGGAGAAAAGTTAATTCCTATTAACATTGAAGATGAAATGAAATCAGCTTACATTGATTATTCAATGTCTGTTATTGTTTCAAGAGCATTGCCAGATGTGCGTGATGGTTTAAAACCTGTGCATAGAAGAGTATTGTATGGAATGTATGATTTAGGAGTTTTTTCTAATAAAGCCCACAAAAAATCAGCAAGAATTGTTGGAGAAGTTTTAGGAAAGTATCATCCGCATGGAGATACATCGGTATATGATGCAATGGTTCGTATGGCTCAAGAATGGAGTATGCGATACCTTTTAGTTGATGGTCAAGGTAACTTTGGTTCTGTTGATGGTGATAGTCCAGCAGCAATGCGTTACACCGAAGCCAGAATGAAAAAGATTTCTGAAGAAATCATGGCCGATATCGAGAAAGAAACTGTAGATTTTCAGTTGAACTTTGATGATACTCTGTACGAGCCAAAAGTAATGCCAACAAGAGTTCCAACTTTATTAATTAATGGTGCAACCGGAATTGCAGTAGGAATGGCTACCAATATGCCACCACATAATTTAACAGAAGTTATCAACGGAACATTAGCATATCTTGACAATCCAGAAATTGAGATTGATGAGATTATGAACTATATAAAAGCACCAGATTTTCCAACTGGAGGAATAATTTATGGTTACGAAGGTGTTCGTGAAGCTTTTAAAACTGGTCGTGGAAGAATTGTAATGCGTGCCAAAGTTGGATTTGAAGAAGCTAACGGAAAAGATGTAATTATAGTTTCTGAAATTCCGTATCAAGTGAATAAGGCAGAAATGATCAAAAAAACTGCCGATTTAATTAACGAAAAAAGAATTGAAGGAATTTCTAATATTCGAGATGAGTCGGATAGAAACGGAATGAGAATTGTTTACGAATTAAAACGTGATGCAGTTCCAAACGTAGTTTTGAATACCTTATATAAATTCACACAACTTCAATCTTCTTTTAGTGTAAACAATATTGCATTAGTAAAAGGAAGACCTCAAATGTTGAATGTGAAAGATATGATTCACTATTTTGTGGAACATAGACACGAAGTAGTTGTAAGAAGAACCCAATTTGAATTAAGAAAAGCAGAAGAAAGAGCACATATACTAGAAGGATTAATAATTGCATCTGATAATATTGACGAAGTAATTAAATTAATTCGCGGATCTAAAGATGGTGAAGAGGCAAGAGTAAAATTAATTGAACGTTTTAAATTATCAGAAATTCAAGCTCGTGCTATTGTTGAAATGCGTTTGCGTCAACTTACTGGTCTAGAGCAAGATAAGCTTCGTGCAGAGTATGAAGAAATCATGAAATTAATCAATCATTTGAAAGAATTATTGGCTAATGTTGATTTAAGAACAGCTTTAATAAAAGAAGAATTAGTAGAAATTAGAGAAAAATATGGCGATGAGCGTCGTTCTGTAATTGAATATTCTGGTGGAGATGTAAGTATTGAAGATTTAATTGCCGATGAAAATGTAGTAATTACAATTTCGCATGCTGGTTATATTAAACGTACAAACTTAACAGAATATAAAACTCAAAACAGAGGTGGAGTTGGACAAAAAAGTGCTGGTACAAGAGATCAAGATTTCTTAGAACACATGTATGTTGCAACCAATCATCAATATATGATGTTCTTTACACAAAAAGGTAAGTGTTTCTGGATGCGTGTTTATGAAATTCCAGAAGGAAGCAAAACTGCCAAAGGTAGAGCGTTGCAAAATCTAATAAATATAGAGCCAGACGATAAAGTAAAAGCATTTATTTGTACACAAGATTTAAAAGATAAAGAATATACCAACAGCCATAACCTTATTATGGTTACCAAAAAAGGTCAGGTTAAGAAAACATCTTTAGAGAAATATGCTAAACCAAGAATTAATGGTGTTGCTGCAATTACAATTAAAGAAGGTGACGAATTATTGGCTGCCGAATTAACCAATGGAACAAGTCAAATTATTTTGGCTGTAAAATCGGGTAAATTAGTACGTTTTGAAGAAACTAAAACACGACCAATGGGAAGAACAGCTTCTGGAGTTCGTGGAATTGTGTTAAAAGATGCAACTGATGAAGTAATTGGTATGGTTTCTGTAAACGATATGAACAGTGAAATTCTTGTAGTTGCAGAAAATGGATACGGAAAACGTTCAAGCTTAGACGAATATAGAATTACAAACCGTGGTGGAAAAGGTGTTAAAACATTAAATATCACCGAAAAAACTGGTAAGTTAATCTCTATAAATTCGGTTACAGATGCTGATGATTTAATGATTATCAACAAATCTGGATTGACAATTAGAATGGCAGTTGAAGATTTAAGAGTAATGGGAAGAGCAACGCAAGGAGTGAAACTTATTAATATTAAAGGAAACGATTCGATTGCAGCGGTAACTAAGGTAATGAAAGATGATGTTGAAGAAGTTCTTCTTGATGAAGATGGTAATATTATTGATGCACCAGCAATTGAAAGAGTAAAACCAGTATTGGAAATCCTTGAAGATGATGGAGTTGCAGATGATGATGACGATGACGAAGATGAAGTTGTTGAAGATGAAGATTCTGATGACGAAGATTCAGACGACGAAGAATAAATAAAAACCAAACCAATTTTAGATTGTATTTCAACTTTTTAAAATTGGTTTTTTTAATAACAATTAAAAATTTAAATTACAATTAATATGAAAATTAAACAATTAATAATTGCTGGGACATTATTAGTTTCTGTTGCTTCTTTCGCCCAGAAAGATGAATTGAAAGCATTAAAAAAAATATATGCAAAAGCAGAAATAAAAGGTGCTGATTTGGCTGAATATAAATCTTTAGTCGCTAAAGTTGAACCTTTGGCAACAGAAGAAAGTGATAAAGTTTATGCTGGTTTTTATAAAGCTATGATTCCTATTTTAGAATATATGGCATTAGATAAAACCATGACGCAACTTCAAATTCAAATGGCTGTTTCTAAATTTGTAAGTCCAAAGTCAATTTCAGAATTGGCTAATGGTTTAAATGCAACTTTAGATTATGAGAAAAAAACTGGTAAAAAAGTTCAAACAGATGATATCTTAGAAACTATTACTTCTTTTAAACCAGAATTATTAAATTTTGCTGTTGCATTAGGAAATCAAAAGAAAAACAAAGAAGCATCAGATGTTTTATATTCAATTTATCAATTGGATAAAAAGGATATAGAAAACCTTTACTATGCTGCAAATTATGCAGTTAATGGTCAAGACAATGAAACTGCTCTAAAATATTATCGAGAATTAAAAGCAATTAATTATACTGGTGAAGGAACTATTTATTATGCTAAAAATGTTGCTTCTGGTGAAGATGAATCATATCAATCTAAAAGCGATAGAGATAATTTAGTTAGATTAAAAACTCATGTTTCTCCACGAGATGAGAAAATTCCATCTAAAAAACCCGAGATATATAAAAACATCGCTTTAATTTTAATTGAAAAAGAAAGATTTGATGAAGCCAAAGTTGCATTATCTGAAGCTAGAAAAGAAAACCCTAAAGATTCATATCTATTAACAGCAGAAGCCGATTTGTATTATAAATCTAAAGATTTAGTAACATATAGAAAACTAATTAACGAATCGTTAGAAATAAATCCTAACGATGCAGGTTTAGTTTTTAATTTAGGTATAGTTTCAAATGCTGAAAACAAATTAGATGAAGCCGAAAAATACTATTTAAAAGCAATCGAATTAAAACCTGATTTTATGGATGCTTATTTAAATTTATCAGATTTAAAATTGCGTCCAGACCCAAAATTAGTTGAAGAAATTAATAAACTTGGAGAATCACAAAAAGATTTAAAGCGTTATGAAGTTCTAAAAGCAGAAAGACAAAAACTTTTTAATACTGCAATGCCCATTTTAGAGAAAGCACATGAATTGGATGATAAAAATGAAGCGGTAAAATCTAATTTGATGAATATTTATAAGTTCTTAGAATTAAATGAAACCGAAAAATATAAAGCTCTAAAAGCTAAAATGTAAAAATAAAAAAACCGAAAGAAATTTCGGTTTTTTTTATATTTCTAAATCAAATATTTTTCTCAGTTCTTCTATATTTGGATTTATTTCTTTAAGTCGATTGTATTTATCTTGCGATGTAAAAGCAATTTTGCTCTTAACTTTTTCATTTACAATAACATCAATTGCAATATCGTGATTGTGCAAATGTCCTCGTAAATAACCTAAAAGTTCAGGTTTCTCTTTTTCAAAATCTATTTTTGATCCTTCGTTTGGCAATTCATAAACGATTTTAAATCCATCAAGCTTTGGATCACTTATTCTTAATAAAGATTCCATAATCATGTGACCTTTATCGTTCAATCGTTGAGCATATTTAAACCAAAAAGTTAACATTTCTGTTTCAGTAAAATCGTTTGTTGGCAATTGTTCTTCAACTCTTACAATTCCTTTTTGAGATTCAAGTAATTCTTTTTTTGCACGAATACTTGCTAATGATAATGCAGAAACAGAAACAGTTTCGGGTATCGAGTTTTGAATTTCGAGCTCTTTTAAAATTTCTGGTTCCGAGTTTTGAGTTTCGACTTTTTGCAAAGTTTCGGATTGTGAGTTCTGTGTTTCGGATTCCAAGTTTTCCGATAAATTAATTTTTTCAACAGCAACCATAGAATCCGAAACCTTTTCTGTAATCGAATAATCGTTTCTTCTAAAATAAGTAGGTGGAATTATAAACTCAAGTTTTTTTTTTCTCCATCAAAGTTGATAGAGCAAAGTTGCATAAGTGCCAGTTCTACAAGCAATCGTTGGTTTTGTGAAAGCTTAAATTTTAAATCACAATCATTGGCAATTTCAATTCCTTTCAATAAAAAATCTTGATTACATTTTTGTGCCTGTTCACCATATAATTTTTGAGCTTGTTCTCCAGCTTCAAACAATGTTAGCGTTGCAGGATTTTTAGAAACCAATAAATCTCTAAAATGTGATGCTAATCCTGCAATAAAATGATGTCCATCAAATCCTTTTGATAAAATATCATTATAAGTTACCAATACTTGCGGAATATTATTTTCTAAAATTAAATCGGTTACCTTAATATAAGTTTCAAAATCAAGTACGTTTAAGTTTTCAGTTACAGCTTGACGTGTTAAATTGTTTCCACAATATGAAACCACTCTATCAAAAATTGACAAAGCATCACGCATTGCACCATCAGCTTTTTGAGCAATAATATGCAAAGCATCATCTTCACAAATTACACCTTGACTTTCAGCAACTTCTGCCAAATGTTCTTTAGCATCTTTAACAGTAATTCGTTTAAAATCAAATATTTGACAACGAGATAATATCGTTGGTATAATTTTATGTTTTTCGGTAGTTGCCAAAATAAAAATGGCGTAGGATGGAGGTTCTTCCAAAGTCTTCAAAAAGGCGTTGAAAGCACTCGTTGAAAGCATGTGAACCTCATCAATTATATAGATTTTGTAC
>NZ_JAYVFH010000291.1:0-8465 GCF_043773265.1 Flavobacterium sp.
TGAAAAAAGAATTATTTTGAAAAATATTGATTCTCTAAAGATTGCTTTTCAAAATAATTCTTTTTTTAAAATTTAATCATTTTTCTTTTTATTAAAATATGATAAAAATTTTTCTAACCATGTTTTTTTAGTTTTTTCTACTCCGTAGCCATATCCATATCCATAACCGTAGCCATAACCGTAGCCATAACCATAGGTTTTCTTTATTTCGGTATCGTTTAGTAAAATTGCCATATTAGGTAATTTCTTTTCTTTGTATAAATTATCAGCAAATTTCAACATTCGTTTATCTAGATAATTTGCTCTCATAACATAAATAAAAGCATCTGCATTTTTTGCAATCAATAAAGTATCTGTAACCATACTAACTGGTGCAGTATCTACAACTATATAATCGAAATCTTTTTTCAGTAAATCAAACATTACTGAGAATCTATCATTCATTAAAAGTTCTACAGGATTTGGAGGAATAACTCCAGATGGTAATGCGAAGAAATTATCAAAACCATCAACTTTTACAATATAATCATTAATGTTTTCATTGCTTTTAGATAAATAGTTTGTCAATCCTTTAGATGGTAAATTAATATAATTATCTAGTTTTGGATTTCTAATATCCAATCCAATAACTAATACTTTTTTACCAGAAAGAGCTATTGTTGTGGCTAAATTAACAGTTATAAAAGTTTTTCCTTCTTTGGGAATTGATGATGTTACAAATATGGTTTTACTTTTTCCTTCTTGGACATGAGCTAACATAAACTCAAGATTAGTTCTAATCATTCTAATTGCTTCGGCAGAACTTGATCGACTGTTGGCTTTTATAATTTCATCATTTGAATCAGACTTTGGTAAATCGCCAATAAATGGTATTGAAACTTTGCCTTCAACATCTTGACGGTATTTTATTTTTGTATCAAAGAAGTTTATTAAAAATATTATTCCACCAGGAATTAAAAGTCCTAATAATAATGCTCCTAGATAAAAAATATTTCTGTTTAAAGAAATTGCACCTGTTAAGTAAGCATTGTCAATTATTTTAGCTTTTGGTGATGTTACAGCAAGCGAAATTTCGGTTTCTTCTCTTTTTTGTAATAAATAAAGGTATAATGAAACTTTTATTTGTTGTTGTCTTGCAATTTCATTATAATATCTTTCGTTGGTTGGAACTTGACTTACTTTACCATCAAAAATACTTCTTTGTCTAGACAAATCATTTCTTTGAATTTGCAAATCATTTTGTTTACTTTTTAAACTCTCAATAATACTAGATTTAATGGCTGCCAGTTGAGAGTCGATTTTTTCTATTACAGGATTAATCTCGGTAGCACTTACAGAATTTCTTCTTTTTTGAAGTATTAATTCATTATATTGGTTGATATAACTTGAAGAAGTTTCTGTAGATCTAATTATATTGGTAGGAATAAGGTTGTCTTGTTTGGTTTTATTTATCTCATTCAACATGTATTGACCAACTTTTAACTCGGTTTCAACAGAAACTACAGATTTATTATATTCAGATGATGATTCTAAATTAAGTCCTGCATCTGCTTCAACATTTGTAATTCCTTTTTTCTTTTTAAAAGATTCTGCAGTACCTTCAACACCACCTAATTCTTCGGTAATTATTTCTAATCTTTTATTAATAAAATCTTTTGTAAATTCTGCAACTTGATTTCTATCTTTTACTGCATCATAATTATATTGTCCGACCACACCGTCAAGATAATCAATACCTCTTTTATAAACTTGGTCGGAAGTGGTTAAGTTAATTACATTAGTTTTTTCAATAGAACTTACTGCAACTTTATATCGCAAGGAGTTTGAAGTGTTTTCTAGATTAGATTTTTTAACAATTACATCTAATTTTTCATCGTTATGAGTTTCTTCATTATTTAAAGTAACTATAAAAATACCTAAACTAGATTTAATTTTTTGACCAAATTTAAATGTTTTGGGGTTTTTCTTTTCAAAGTTGGATAAAACATATTCTTTATTAGATTTTACCGAAACTATAAAGGTTGTGTCTTTTTCATAATAGTCTTTAACTTTTTCAATAAACACAAATTTTATTGGTGAATCATCATAAAGTTCTCTATAAACAACGCGTCCTTCAATGAAATAAGAAATGTCTAAATCTAATTTTTTTACTACGTTTTGAGATAATGTTCTAGATTTTAAAAGTACAATTTCATTATCGACATTGTTTTTTGCAGAAAAAATATTCAAATCACTAAAAGCAGAAAACTCACTTGTTCCACCTTTTTTTTCATCTTTTATTAAAATTGATGAGGCAACTCCATACTCAACAACATAATACCTAAGGTAAATAAAAACAACAGACAAGCATATTAAGATGCTTAGCAAAAACCATTTCCAATATTGAAGATAGTTTAATATTTGTTCTTTTACATTAAAATCGCTACTAGATGATGTTACTGTAGAATCTAAATTTGGGAGTGAATTTTGCATAATTATTTAGTTAATAAAAGTAGCGCTGTAGTTATAAAAGTTATTACAGATAATATTATGGGTAAATTTGGTAGTGCACTTGCGTCAATTTTTCCTTTTCTTGCCTCAACATATATTACATCATTTTGGTCTAAATAATAAAAAGGAGAATTTACAAAATCGGCTTGTGTTATATCAAGTCTGTTATAGGTTTTAACACCTTGAAAATCTCTAATAAGTAGTATATTATCTCGTTTACCAAAAATAGTTAAATCTCCAGAAGCTGCTAATGCATCTAACAATGTTATTCTGTGATTGTTAAATGTTTTTATTCCTGGTGAAGTTACATCGCCAAGAACTGTTACTTTAAAATTTAATATTGCAATATTTACAACAGGATCTTTTAAATGTAAAGACAATCTTTCTCTTAGCATTTGTTTAAACTGATCTATAGAATATCCAGAAACTGCAATAGTTCCTAAAACAGGAAAATCTATATTACCATTAATATCAACTAAATAAGAGTTGGCAATATTGTTAGAATTTGAGCTAAGTGCAGCATTTTGTGTTTGATTTAAATTAAATGGAACCGATGCTTCTACCTCTAATGTAGAAACGATTATAGATAATCTATCATCGTTTTGAATTAAAGGATCATAATTGGTTGATGTATTATTAAAATTTTGATTGCCTTGTAGGTATACTATCTTTTTTTTAGAGATACATGAGGTAAAAAACACACACAGTATTAATGCAAAATATAAATATTGTTTTTTCATAATTTATTAGTAGCTAGTATTATAATTTGAGCCAACAAATATAGTATTTACATTTTAAATTAAATACTATTTTGTATAAACATAGGAATCTTTGACTTCGATATCTAAAGTTTGAAAAACCGAATTTAAACTTTTAAATTCGGGTATTATTTTTTTCATTTTAGAAACTAATTTATCGTGGTTTCCAGTTGTAGCTATTTGTAATAATTCTTCAATCTTGAGTGTTAGTACTTCAAACTCATCGCAAACCTCAACAGCAATCATTATTTTTTCATGATGTGTAGCAAGATTTTTTGCTGAATTGTTAAGTAATTCTTCAAATAATTTTTCGCCAGGACGAAGTCCAACAATTTTTATTTTTATTTCTTTGTCTGGAATAAATCCTGCAAGTCGAATCATTTTTTTGGCTAAATCTATAATTTTTACTGGTTTTCCCATGTCAAATATATAAATTTCACCTCCATTTCCCATTGAGCATGCTTCAAGAACAAGCTGACAAGCTTCGGGAATTGTCATAAAATAACGAATAATTTCAGGATGTGTTATTGTTATTGGTCCACCTTCTTGAATTTGTTTTGTAAACAATGGAACTACAGAACCATTTGAACCCAATACATTACCAAAACGAGTAGTTATAAATTTTGTATACTTTTCAGAATTATTTTTTTTGTGCTTAAAATGCTTAGATTGCACATACATTTCTGCAATACGCTTACTTGCTCCCATTACACTACTAGGGTTTACAGCTTTGTCTGTAGAAATCATTACAAAACGTTCTACATGATATTTATTAGATAAATCTGCAACATTCTTGGTTCCAATTACATTGGTAAAAATAGCTTGCGATGGATTTTCTTCCATCATTGGAACGTGTTTATATGCAGCTGCATGATATACAACATCTGGTTTATAGGTTTTAAAAATTTTATCTAATACAACATAATCTTTTACATCTGCAATAACATTAAAAACTTCAACTTCTTGATTCATTCCTATAATTTCTAGAGATAATGAATGAAGTGGCGTTTCTGCTTGATCTAAAATTATTATTTTATTTGGACTAAACTCCAATACTTGCCTTACAATTTCACTTCCAATTGAACCTGCAGCACCAGTTACCAGTATAGTTTTTCCGTTGAGTTTTGACGATATAGATTTTGTATCTAAAACTATTGGTTTTCGTTCTAGTAAATCATGAATTTCAAAATTCTTGATGTTCTTGGAAATTTCTTTTTGATCATCCCAATCAGAAACTACAGGTATAGTGTATACTTTAAATCCATATTCTATACATTCTTCAACAATAATGAGTCGTTCTTCTTTGGTTAAACTTTTGTCGGCAATTATTAATGCTTCAACTTTCTTAGAACGTAACAAAACTGGAATATTTTTTTTTATTTGAAATATTGGAAGGTTCAAAATTCTTTTAGTAGAATTTTGATTATTCTTATCAATAAAACCAAGCAATTTAAACCTAGAAGGATTTTCAGATTTTAAAGCATTAGCTACAGCTGTTGCATTGGCATCTGAACCATAAATTATTGCATTTATCTTTTTTACAGAAGCGTTTTCACTAAAAAATTTTTCAAAAGTTTGTTTGACTATAATTCTATAAAAAAACAATAAAAAGAAAGAAGTAATTGCATTAAAAAAAGCTCCGGTTGTTAAGTAAACTTTTTGTTTACCTAATAAAATAACAATAAAATTCAACACACATATTATTACAAATGTTGAAAATTGAGAAAAGAAAATTTTAAGTGCATCAATATATGACGAATGTCTTATTATTCCTGAATAAGTTCTATAAAGCCAAAAGAAAAACACATTTACAACAAGATAAAAAACGATTGCAAAAGCAATGTGATGTTTAGGTATATAATCTAATTTTAATCCTTGAAACAATAAAAAGGTTAAAATTCCTGCAAAACTTACAATAAAAATATCAAGCAATAGTATTAACCATCTAGGTAAATAACCTAAATTTCTAAAACTAAAACCTGTATTTATATCTGAAAAAGCTCTAAACAAATCAGAAATAAAGTTTCTATTTGTATTTTTATTCAATATTTAAAATTTAAAAGATGTAAAAATAGCAAAAAAAAGTTCTTAAAAAAATCTTAAAATTTTAATAACGATTTCTTTATTCTACCACAATCTTCATCAGTAAGATTTGAACCCGATGGAAGACATAATCCATCATTAAATAATTCTTCAGAAATTGTTCCTCCATAATATGGTGCGTCTTTAAAAACTGGTTGCAAATGCATTGGTTTCCATAAAGGACGACTTTCTATGTTTTCATTATTTAATAATAGTCTTAAATCTTCGCGAGTTTTATTGTTGTTTTTATTAGGATTTATAGTGATTGCTGACAGCCAATGATTAGAAAAATAAGCATCACTTTTTTCAGAAAAAACTTCAATTGCCTCATTATCATTAAATATTGAAACATAAAAATCGTGCATTTTTCTTCTTTTAGAAACATGATTGTCAAGAATTTGCATTTGTCCTCTTCCTATTCCTGCACAAATGTTACTCATTCTATAATTATACCCAATTTCGCTATGCTGATAATGTGGCGCATCATCTCTAGCTTGAGTTGCTAAAAAAATTGCTTTGTTTTTTAATTCAATAGTATTTGTAACAATTGCTCCACCACCAGAAGTTGTAATAATTTTATTTCCGTTAAAGGACAGAATACTTATATCGCCAAAAGTTCCACATTTTTGACCTTTGTAACTACTTCCTAATGCTTCTGCGCTGTCTTCAAGAATTGGAATTTCATATTTGTTTGCAATTATTCTAATTTCATCAACTTTATAGGGCATTCCGTACAAATGAACTGCAATTATTGCTTTAGGTTTTTTTCCTTTTGAAATTCTATCTTTTATTGCATCTTCGAGTGCATTTGGACAAATATTCCAAGTATCTCTTTCACTATCAACAAAAATTGGTGTTGCACCTTGATACACAATTGGATTTGCCGATGCTGAAAAAGTCATACTTTGACAAATTACTTCATCGCCAGCTTTTATATCAAGTAAAATTAATCCTAAATGAAGTGCTGCTGTTCCTGAACTTAATGCTCCAACAAAAACATTCTTATTTAAATAACTTTCTAAATCTTTTTCAAAACCAGTAACGTTTGGACCAAGTGGTGCAACCCAATTGGTTTCGAAAGCTTCATTAATAAATTTCAATTCGTTTCCGCCCATGTGAGGCGATGAAAGCCATATTTTAGAATTACTCATTTTCTTTATTGTATTTTATAATTTTTCCAGGATTCCCTACAACTACTGCATAATCAGGAATATCTTTAATTATAATTGCGCCAGCACCAATTGTTGCCCATTTTCCTATTGTAACTCCTTGAATTACTATTGCTCCAATCCCAACGTGTGTTCCTTCGCCAATGGTTACATTTCCTGCAAGAGAAGCGCCAGGAGAAACATGAGCAAAATTATTTACCAAACAGTCGTGTTCAATTATTGCGCCAGTATTTATTATACAATGTTTTTTTATTATTGTATCTGGATTTATTATTGCTCCAGCCATAATTACAGTTCCGTTTTCTATAATAACATTTTTAGAAATTATTGCTGTTGGATGAATTGCAGTTAAAAAATTAATGTCAAGTTTACTGGCTAATTTTTTTCTAAACAAGTTGTTACCAATTGATAAAATAACATTTTTTAAATTATTTAAATCTAAATCTTTAGAGTTTAAAATTGAAAGACCTAAAATATCATTCTTTTTTGGGTTGTCATCTATTACTTTTTCTATAGTAATTGCATTACAATTTAATATATCTATAATTACTTTACAATGACCACTTGCGCCATATAGTGTTACTTTAGTTTCCATCAAATGGTTCAATAGTTGCTGTATCTACAGCGTTAATACCATCACTTTTTAGAACTTTTAAAACTGTTTTAAAAAGTATTTTCACGTCCAAAGTAAATGAAATGTTATCTACATACCAAACATCATATTCAAATTTTTTATCCCAAGAAATTGCATTTCTACCATTTACTTGTGCCCAACCTGTAATTCCAGGTTTTACTTCGTGTCGTCTGTTTTGAGTTTGGCTGTATAAATGTAAGTAATTTGTCAATAAAGGTCTTGGTCCAATTAAACTCATATCACCTTTTACAACATTTAGCAATTGTGGAATTTCGTCTAATGAAGTTTTTCTAACAAAGCTTCCAACTTTAGTCAATCTATCAGCATCTGGTAAAAGTTTTCCTAGATTATCTTTTTTATCGTTCATGGTTTTGAACTTTACAATCTTGAATATTTTACCATTTTTTCCTGGTCTATTTTGAAAGAAAAAAGGTTTTCCATCATTTGCAAAAAACAATAAAATTGTAATTATTAAAAATAACGGAAACAAAAACAGTAAGCCAAGAAAAGCAGCAATAAAATCGAAAGTAGGTTTTATAAAGCGATTATACATTCATGAATGTTTTTGCAAAAATAGACAATTTTAATTTTAATTAAAAAGGTGATAAAATTCTAGTTTTCTAATCATTACTTGCTTTTTTATATTCTGATAGAATTGCATTCCAAACAATATTTTGATTGTATTTGGCAACAATATTGTTTCTGGCTTTTTCTTTCATTTGTAATAACAAATTTTCGTCATTCATTAATTCTTTCATGGCATATGATATAGCGTAAGCGTTTTTAGTAGGTACAATTAATCCGTTTATTTCATCGGTTATTATTTCGTTACTTCCGCTAATATTTGTAACAATACAAGGCAAATTCATTGCTCCAGCTTGAAGAACAACATTTGGAAAACCTTCTCTATAACTAGGAAATACAAAAACATTTGCAATAGAAAGATATAATTTTACATCGTTTTGAAATCCAACACTTACTATTGAAGAGTTGTTTTTAATTTCTAACAAAGTGTTTGCATTTAATGGATCAAGTTCGTTTTCAAATGGTCCAACAAGCAATAATTTACAATTTTTATTTTCTTTATAAACTTCTTTAAATGCTTCAATTAATTCGTTAATTCCTTTATCGGCAACCAATCTTCCAACAAAAATAAAAACAAAATCAGTTTCAAGAATATTCAATTGTGTTTTTAAATCTTTTTCTTGATTATCTGAAACTGAAGTTGGATTAAAAAAGTTAGTATCAATACCATTTACGTTTCCGTTGGCAATAACATTCAAAGGTTTCTTTGTTACTTTATAATACTTTAAATCTTTTTTTACACCTTCA
>NZ_JAYVFH010000292.1:0-3017 GCF_043773265.1 Flavobacterium sp.
GATAAAAAGGAAATATCCTGATGCTTGTTTATTGTTTAGAGTTGGTGATTTTTATGAAACTTTTGGTGAAGATGCTGTTAGAGCTTCAAAAATCCTTGGAATTGTTCTTACAAAAAGAGGCGCAGGTTCTGAAACAGAAACTGCATTGGCAGGATTTCCTCACCATTCTTTAAATACGTATTTGCCAAAATTAGTAAAAGCAGGACTTCGTGTAGCCATTTGTGATCAACTCGAAGATCCAAAAATGACAAAAACCATTGTAAAACGCGGAGTTACAGAATTAGTTACTCCAGGAGTTTCTATGAATGATGAGGTTTTACTATCTAAATCTAATAATTTTTTAGCATCTATTTATTTTAATAAAAATCAATTAGGAATTTCTTTTCTTGATGTTTCTACAGGTGAATTCTTAACAACACAAGGCAACCAAGAATATATTGATAAATTATTACAAAACTTTATTCCTAGTGAGATATTAATTCAAAAAACAAATAAATCACTTTTTAAAGATGCTTTTGGAGAAAACTATAATACTTTTTATCTTGAAGATTGGGTTTTTCAAAATGACTATGCTGTTGAAACTTTAACCAAACATTTTCAAACCAATTCTTTAAAAGGATTTGGAATTGAAGAATTAAATGATGGAATTATAGCATCAGGTGCAATTTTATATTATTTATCTGAAACACAACACAATAAAATTCAACACATTACTTCTATTCAACGCATTGCTGAAGATGCTTATGTATGGATGGACAGGTTTACAATTCGCAATCTAGAATTATATCAAAGTTATAATCCAAATGCAGTTACATTAATAGATGTAATAGATAAAACACTGTCTCCAATGGGAGGAAGATTATTGAAAAGATGGTTGGCATTACCTTTAAAAGAAATAAATAAAATTAGAAATCGCCATGAAGTAGTTTCCTATTTAAAAGAAAATCAAGATGTTTTACAGAAAATTCAATATCAAATAAAGCAAATTTCCGATTTAGAACGTTTGATTTCTAAAATTGCTGCAGGAAAAGTTTCACCAAGAGAAGTTATTTATCTAAAAGATTCATTAGACGCAATAATTCCTATAAAAACTTTGGCTCTTGAAAGTAATCAAGAAGCAGTTCGAATAATTGGAGATAGTTTACATTCTTGCGATTTGCTTCGTGAAAAGATAAAAACAACTTTAAATCAAGATGCACCAGTAGCAATTGCCAAAGGAAATGCTATAGCAACTGGAATTAATACAGAATTAGACGAGTTAAGAAATATTGCTTTTTCTGGAAAAGAATATCTGGAAGGAATAGAAAAAAGAGAGTCTGAATTAACAGGAATATCTTCTTTGAAAATATCTTTTAATAATGTTTTTGGATATTATATAGAAGTTAGAAACACACATAAAGATAAAGTTCCAGCAGAATGGATTAGAAAACAAACCTTAGTAAATGCAGAAAGATATATTACAGAAGAACTAAAAGAATATGAAACAAAAATTCTTGGTGCCGAAGAAAAAATTCATCAAATTGAAGGACAATTATTTGAACAATTAATCAGTTGGATTGCTACTTATATTAAACCAGTTCAGCTTAATGCAAATTTAATTGCGCAATTAGATTGTTTAACATCATTTACACAATTGGCTATAGAAAATAATTATGTTTGTCCAATACTTGATGATTCTTTCGAACTTGAAATCACAAATGGTCGTCATCCTGTTATCGAAAAACAGTTGCCAGTTGGAGTTCCATATATTGCAAATGATGTTTATCTAGATAGAGAAACCCAACAATTAATTATGATAACTGGACCAAATATGTCTGGTAAATCAGCAATTTTAAGGCAAACAGCTTTGATTGTATTGCTCGCCCAAATGGGAAGTTTTGTTCCGGCAGAAGCAGTAAGAATGGGAATAATTGATAAAATTTTTACACGAGTAGGAGCAAGTGATAATATTTCAATGGGAGAATCTACATTTATGGTAGAAATGAACGAAACAGCTTCGATATTAAATAATATTTCTGACAGAAGCTTGGTCTTGCTTGATGAAATTGGTCGAGGAACAAGTACTTATGACGGAATTTCAATAGCTTGGGCAATAGCCGAATTTTTACATGAAAATCCTGCAAAACCAAAAACTTTATTTGCAACACATTATCATGAACTGAATGAAATGAACGAAATGTTGCCTAGAATTCAAAATTATAATGTATCCGTAAAGGAGTTAAAGGATACTGTTCTATTTATTAGAAAATTAGTAAAAGGAGGAAGCGCACACAGTTTTGGAATACATGTTGCAAAAATGGCTGGAATGCCACAAATTGTAATTCAAAAAGCTCAAAAATTATTAAAAAAATTAGAGAAAGATCATTCGAGCGAGATTTTACACGGAATAAAATCTAATAAGGATGAGATGCAGTTGAGTATTTTTAATCTTGATGATCCGTTATTAGAAGAAATTAAAAATGAAATACTTGGTTTAGACATCAATACATTAACACCTGTTGAAGCATTAATGAAGTTAAATGAAATAAAAAGAATGTTGCAAAAAAAGTAAAGTTTAGGTTTTCAATAGGTTATGTTTCTTGCGGGATTTTTTTATAAAAAACGTTTGTATTATTCAATTTAAGTCTTACATTTGCATCCGCAATACAGAACAAGTATTGAAGTTCTTATAAAAATTGATAATGCGAAAATAGCTCAGTTGGTAGAGCGCGACCTTGCCAAGGTCGAGGTCGCGGGTTCGAATCCCGTTTTTCGCTCAACTACTAAAATAATACTATAGTTTTGATAGTAATTAATTTTTTCTAAAAATTAGTTGTATCATTACAAAGTAAAAAATAGCTTGAGTGGTGATATCTTTAATTAATTTTTTCTAAAAATTAGTTGTATCATTACAAAGTAAAAATAGCTTAAGTGGTGATATCTTTAATTAATTTTTTCTAAAAATTAGTTGTATCATTACAAAGTAAAAAATAGCTTGAGTGGTGATATCTTTAATTAATTTTTTCTAAAAATTAGTT
>NZ_JAYVFH010000293.1:0-2658 GCF_043773265.1 Flavobacterium sp.
CAAAAATTAGTTTTAAATAACGATATAGAAATTGTTGTTTTCGATGATGGTTCTACAGACGGAACTTATAAATTTGTTAAAGAAAATTACCCAAAAATAATTATTCATCGCAACGAAATTTCGAAAGGATATTTATATTGCAGAAATAAGATGCTTAATGAAACAAATGCAAAGTATGCGATTTCATTAGACGATGATGCCAATTTTTTATCACATAATCCATTACAAGAAATAGAAAATCATTTTAATAATAATCCAAATTGTGGTCTTATTGCTTTTAGAATTTTTTGGGGATTACAACTTCCAGTTACTACTATTTCTAATGAAAATTCTCAAAGAGTAAAAGGATTTGTTGGTTGCGGACACGTTTGGAAAATAGAATCTTGGAAAAAAATTCCCAATTATCCAGAATGGTTTGTATTTTATGGCGAAGAACAATATGCAAGTTATTATTTGTTTAAAAATAATATTCAAGTTCATTATCTACCATCTGTTTTAGTTCATCATAGAGTAGATATGTTGCAAAGAAAAAATGCTAAAGATTCATTGTTTAGAAATAGATACTCATTACGCTCTGGTTGGTTTTTATATTTTATATTTTTACCTTTACCATTGGCGCTAAAAACATTTTTTTATTCCTTATTTTGTCAAATTAAAAATAAAATCTTTAAATTTAAATACACAGCTACAAAGTCAATCATATTAGCAATTGGGGATTTAATTATAAATTTACCCAAAATAATATCTCAAAGAAATAAAATTAATTATAAAGACTATAAATTTTATTTAAATTTACAAAATACCAAAATATACTGGAAACCAAATGAAAATTAAAGAATATAAAGACCGAGCCATATTTGCAAATGAAATGTTAGATAAATATTTTACTTCAACACCCAATTTAATAGTAAGTGATATTGGTGCAGGTTTTGGCCACATGCAAAATAAAATTGAATCATTAGGAGCAACTTGGCAACCATTTGATTACATTAAAAAAATTGAAAAATCAATAATTTGGGATTTAAATAATTCTTGTCCTTCAATATCTGTAAAAGCTGGCACAATAGTATTTTTAGAAGTTTTAGAACATCTTGCTAATCCTTTATTATGTTTACAAAATATTTCAAATCATACAGAAAAAGATGGAATATTAATATTAACAACTCCCAACCCAAGTTCAAGTAAAAATATTTTAAACCTGCTCTTAAAGGGTAAATTATATTCTTTTCAAGAAAAACATTTACTAGAACATCATGTTTTTACACCTTGGGAACATATTGTAAAGTTTTTTTTGGAAAGTTGTGAATTTGAAATTTTAGAATATGTTATAGTAGATACAAGTTATAAAGATCAAAAAATCACTACAGTAAAAGATTTTGTTAAGCGTAAAATAGAATCTTTTTTAGAATATAGAAATCCAAAATCTAAAGGTTTTAGTTATGGTATTGTTGCTAGAAAAAAACAATAAATCGCATGAAAACTATAGCTATTATACCTGCTCGTGGCGGATCTAAAAGATTGCCTAACAAAAACATTCTATCATTGGGAGGAATGCCATTGTTAGTTCACAGTATTTTATATGCTAAGGATAATGCTCATATTATAGACGAAGTTTATGTTTCTACAGATGATGAAAAAATTAAAGAAATAACTTTACATTTTGGAGCTAAAGTAATTACAAGACCACAATCAATATCTGGAGATAATGAGCCAACAATATCTTCATTGCAACATGTAATATTGTCTATTGACGAAAATGTTGAAAATGTAATTTTATTGCAACCAACTAATCCTTTAAGACCCAAAAATTTATTGGAAGATTGTTTTCAAAAATTTATTTCATTACAATGTGAAAGTCTTTTTACAGTTTCTAAAAATGAATTAAAGCTTGGTAAAATAATTGATAACATATTTATTCCATTTAGTTATAAAATTGGTCAACGTAGTCAAGATTTAGAACCATTATTCTATGAAAACGGATTACTATATATTGTAAAAGCCGCAACAATTTTAGAAGATAAAATTATCACTCAAAATGCTTACCCATACTTAGTAAATCATATTTTTGCCAAAGTTGATATAGATACACAAGAAGATTTTGACTTTGCAGAATATTTAATAAAAAAATCATGAACCCATTTATAGAAATAGCAGGAAGAAAAATTGGACCCGATTTTCCACCATTAGTAATTGCAGAAATTGGCATCAATCATGAAGGTTCACTAGAAGTTGCAAAACAAATGGTAGACGCTGCAAAACGCGCTGGTGTAGAAGTTGTAAAACATCAAACACACATCGTAGAAGACGAAATGAGTAGTGCAGCCAAAAAAGTAATTCCAGGAAATGCTACTGTTTCTATTTACGAAATTATGGAACGTTGTGCTTTAAACGAGGCCGACGAGTTGGAACTAAAAAATTATGTAGAAAGCAAAGGAATGATTTTTATATCGACACCCTTTTCTCGTGCCGCTGCCGAAAGACTTAAAAAATTTGATATTCCAGCTTATAAAATAGGTTCTGGAGAATGTAATAATTACCCATTATTAGAACATATTGCTTCTTTTGGAAAACCTGTTATTTTAAGTACGGGAATGAATACTATAGAAAGTATTACCAAAGCTGTTGCTATTTTCGACAAACACAATGTTCCTATTGCTT
>NZ_JAYVFH010000294.1:0-2839 GCF_043773265.1 Flavobacterium sp.
TGAAGCCGATGATTTAATTGGAACTATTGCAAAGCAAGCCGAAAAAGAAAATTATCAAGTTTTTATGGTTACTCCAGATAAAGATTTTGCCCAATTGGTTTCCGAAAATATTTTTATGTACAAACCAGCACGAATGGGAAATGATATAGAAATTTGGGGAATTCCAGAAGTCTTAAAAAGATTTGAAATAGAACGACCAGAACAAGTTATAGATTTTCTAGGAATGATGGGCGATGCTGCCGATAATATTCCTGGTTTACCTGGCGTTGGCGAAGTTACTGCCAAGAAATTGTTGAAAGAATTTGGTTCTATGGAAAATCTTTTAGCAAATACAGACCAATTAAAAGGCGCTTTGAAAGACAAAATTGAAGCCAATAAAGAAAAAGGAATTCTCTCTAAAAAATTAGCAACTATTTTACTAGATTGTCCTGTAACTTTTAATGAAAAAGATTACGAATTATCTAAACCAGATGTTGAAAAAACCGATGCGTTATTTGTAGAATTAGAGTTTCGTCAAATGAAAGCGCAGTTTGACAAATATTTTGGAACAGGAAAAGAATACGACGAAATTGATACCAATGGAAATTCTTCTGAAACAAGTGATAGTCAAACAACATTAAAAAAACAAATCACAAAAAAATCTAACGAAGAGCAATTTGATTTATTCGGATTTTCAGATGAGGAAAGTGGCGAAGAAAAAACCAATTCGCATTATGCAACTTTAGAAAACACAAATCATAATTATACAATTATTCAAGGAGAATTGGGCACGAAATTGTTCTTTCAAAATTTAATGAATCAAACTTCGGTATGTTTTGATACAGAAACTACAGGAATTGATGCCTTGAATGCAGAACTTGTTGGAATATCATTTTCTTGGGCAAAAGGAGAAGCATTTTATGTTCCGTTTCCAGAAAATCAAGACGATGCTCAGGTTTTAGTCGATAAATTCAAACCTTTTTTTGAAAGTGAAACCATCGAAAAAATTGGTCAGAATATAAAATATGATTTAAAAATTCTGTCGCATTATGGAGTTCAGATAAAAGGAAAATTATTCGATACTATGATTGCGCATTATTTGATAAATCCAGATATGCGTCACAATATGGATGTTTTATCGGAAACTTATTTAAAATATTCGCCAAAATCTATTGAAGATTTAATTGGAAAAAAAGGCAAAAATCAAAAATCAATGCGCGATGTTTCTTTAGAAGAAATCAAAGAATATGCAGCCGAAGATGCTGATGTTACCTATCAATTGAAACAAAATTTCAGTCCGATTTTAGACAAAGCCGAAACCAAAAAATTATTTGATGAAATCGAAATTCCGTTAATTCCAGTTTTGGCAGCAATGGAATTAGAAGGAATAAATCTTGATGTTCCATTTTTGAAAGAAATGTCGGTTGAAATGGCAAAAGAAAGTTCTCAATTGGAACAAAAAATATATGAAACTGCTGGCGAGAAATTCAATTTGGCATCGCCGAAACAATTGGGCGACGTTTTATTTGACAAAATGAAAATTGGCGGAGCGAAACAAAAGAAAACGAAAACTGGGCAATATGCAACTGGCGAAGAAGTACTTTCTTATTTAGCCAACGAACATCAAATTGTAAAAGATATTCTAGAATGGCGTCAAATGGTAAAACTGCAAAGTACTTATATTGATGCATTACCAAACCAAGTTGATAAAAAAACTGGACGAGTTCACACAGATTATATGCAAACCGTTGCTGCAACTGGAAGATTGAGTTCGAATAATCCAAACTTGCAAAACATTCCTATTCGTACTGAAAGAGGAAGATTAATTAGAAAAGCATTTATTGCTAGAGATGAAAATTATACGTTGGTTTCTGCCGATTATTCTCAAATAGAACTTAGAATTATTGCTGCACTTTCTGGCGAAGAGAATATGATTAAAGCATTTCAAAATAACGAAGATATTCACAAATCTACTGCTGCAAAAGTATTTAATGTTCCGTTAGAAGAGGTTACAAAAGAACAACGTAGCAATGCAAAAACGGTAAATTTCGGAATTATTTATGGTGTTTCTGCTTTTGGTCTATCAAATCAAACGGATTTATCTCGAAAAGAAGCTGCTGAGTTAATTGAAGCTTATTATCAAACCTACCCAAAATTAAAATCGTACATGAGCAATCAAGTAGATTTTGCCAGAGAAAACGGTTATGTGCAAACGGTTTTAGGAAGAAGACGTTATTTAAAAGATATTAATTCTGCCAACATGATGGTAAAAAGTGGCGCTGAACGAAATGCTGTAAATGCACCAATTCAAGGAAGTGCTGCCGATATTATTAAAATTGCAATGATTAATATTCATAAAAAACTCACAAGTGAAAATTGGAAATCTAAAATGTTATTACAAGTTCACGATGAATTGGTTTTTGACGTTCATAACTCTGAATTAGAGAAAATTCAACCAATGATTAAATACGAAATGGAAAATGCATTTTTAATGGATGTTCCTTTGGATGTTGAAATTGGAATTGGTGAGAATTGGTTGGAAGCACATTAGAATTAGAATTAGTTTTCAGTGTTCAGTTCTCAGTGTTCAGGTTTTAGTTGGCAGTTGAGCAACTTTGTTATTTCGTAGAATCAGATTTTTCAATTAAATCGACATGAAATATTTTATCTTTTTTATAAAATTCGTTTTTATCCTTTTGGTTTCAATTTTTATAATTGGAATAATTGTATTGAATATCAATAAAAATATTGGAATTAATAAAACTGTTGGTTGGGCTTGGGATTTGACAGGGTTTATCATTCCATTATTAATTATTCAAGTTTCAACCTACTTGACTTTGTTTTTACTAAAAACCAAGAC
>NZ_JAYVFH010000295.1:0-4091 GCF_043773265.1 Flavobacterium sp.
TACTAAAATTAACTCTTTATGTAGAAAGTTTTTATTTTGTTTAAAGTTAAAAATAGAAAAAAGCATCTTCTAAATGCTCCATTTTAAATTCATTGCCTTCTTTATAAATTGCTACAATATCAAATCTAACATTAACATCTAAATCATTGAAAATTACATATTCATTTACGGCTTTTACCAAAAGTTGTATTTTTTTAGGTTTAACAAAATCCTGAGGTAATCCATATTCTATTGAAGAACGAGTTTTAACCTCAACAATAGCAAGTGTATTTTCTTTTAGAGCAATAATATCTATTTCTGCTTTTTGAAAAACCCAATTGGTTTCTAAAATTTCATAACCGTTTTTTTGCAGAAAATCTACAGCTAGTTCTTCTCCGAGTTTTCCTAGTTCATTGTGTTCTGCCATTAGTCATTGCGAGGAATAAAGCAATCTCCTCTTTATAGTTTATAGTAAATTTATTTTTTAATTTAAATGAAGTAAAATCACATAATCAAAATCACTTAATGCGATTTCTCCTGTGTCGAAATGACTAAATTCCGATTATTCAAAAACAATTGTACTCTCCAAATCATTAGCTTCAAGCGAGATTTTTCTTCCAAGAATTAATGCATGATTATCGGCCAAATGTCCTGCAGGAAAATTATAAATTATAGGAATTTTATAGGTTTTAGTTACATCATCAATAATTTCGAGTGCATTTTTTCCCCAAGGAATGTCATTGTCTTTCATTTTTGTCATTCCGCCAACGATAATTCCTTTCAAACTTTCTAGACAACCATTGCGTTTTAGGTTCATCATCATTCGGTCTATATGGTATAAATATTCGTCTAAATCTTCAATAAAAAGAATTTTATCTGTACAATCAATTGCCGATGGCGATCCAAAAAGACTGTATAAAATTGATAAATTTCCGCCAACTAAAACGCCACTTGCTTTTCCATATCGGTTCATTTGGTCGCATGGAACTGTATATTTCAAGCTTTCGCCAAATAATGATTTACGTAAAGATTCTTTAGCATCTTCGGTAGCTTTAGAACTTACAGGCATAATTCCGTGAATAGATTGATAACCCATTGTGTTTAAATGACTGTGTAAAACCGTTACATCGCTAAAGCCAACAATCCATTTAGGGCTTTGTTTAAACTTGGTGAAATCTAATAAATCAAGCATACGAACAGTTCCATAACCACCACGAACACACCAAATTGCTTTAATATTTGGATTGTCTAATTGGGTTTGAAAATCGGCTGCACGTTGTTCATCTGTTCCTGCAAGTTGGTTTTTATCTAATCCTATTGTGCTTCCAATTACTACTTCTAATCCCCAATTTTTTAACCAAGAAATGGCTGGTTGTAAATTGTCTTCAATGTTTTTACGAGCTGTTGCTACAATAGCAATTGTGTCGCCTTTTTTTAAATATGGTGGTGCAATCATAGTTTTTTGGGCTTGAAGGTTAATTGAGAGTAAAGAAAATAGAATAAAGAAAATAGATTTTTTTTTCATTTTTAAAAATGATATTTGCAAATATAAACAAAATGTTGATTCTGAAAAAGATTGTCCTAGCCCAGATAGAAGTGGAAATCCTTTTTTTCAATTGCCTTGGGTTTAAACCCAAGGCAATTGAAAAAAAGATTGAAACGAATAGCTGGAAATAGCTTCAAATCCTGAAATAAATTCAGGATAAATAAAACTCTCAATTCTATTGCTTATTTTTGCCAGATAATTACCCAATTTAACATGTTAGAAAACCCTAAAAGATATACAATTACTGCTGCTTTGCCTTATACAAATGGTCCAATTCACATAGGTCATTTGGCTGGTGTTTATGTTCCGAGTGATATTTATGCACGCTATTTACGTTTGCAAGGAAAAGATGTTGCGTTTATATGCGGAAGCGATGAACATGGCGTTGCAATATCGATGAAAGCTAAGAAGGAAGGCATTTCGCCACAAGAAGTGATTGATAAATATGATGCAATTATTAGAAAATCGTTTGTAGATTTCGGAATTTCGTTTGATAATTATTCTAGAACTTCGTCTAAAATTCATCACGATACTGCTCAAGAATTTTTTAGAAAATTGTATGATAATAATGATTTTATAGAAGAAGTTACTGAGCAATTATATGATGCAAAAGCAGATCAGTTTCTTGCCGATAGATTTGTGGTTGGAACGTGTCCGAAATGTGGAAACGAAGAAGCTTATGGTGATCAGTGTGAAAAATGTGGTTCTACATTAAATGCTACCGATTTAATTAATCCAAAATCGACAATTACTGGTGAAATTCCTGTTTTAAAATCGACAAAACATTGGTTTTTACCTTTAGACAGATACCAAGATTTTTTGAAAGAATGGATTCTTGTTGGTCACGAAAAAGATTGGAAAGTAAATGTTTTGGGTCAAGTAAAATCGTGGTTGGATGATGGTTTAAAACCAAGAGCAGTAACTAGAGATTTAGATTGGGGAATTGATGTGCCAGTTGAAGGCGCAGAAGGAAAGAAATTATATGTATGGTTTGATGCGCCAATTGGATACATTTCGGCAACCAAAGAATGGGCAGCACGAGAAGGAAAAAATTGGGAAGATTATTGGAAATTAGATTCCGCAAGCGGCGGAACAAGCACGAAACTGGTTCATTTTATAGGAAAAGACAATATTGTTTTTCATTGCATAATTTTTCCTGCAATGTTAAAAGCCGAAGGAACTTATATTTTACCAGACAATGTACCTGCAAATGAATTTTTAAATTTGGAAGGAAATAAATTGTCAACATCTAAAAATTGGGCAGTTTGGTTGCACGAATATTTAATAGATTTTCCAGGAAAACAAGACGTTTTGCGTTATGCATTAACTGCAAATGCGCCAGAAACAAAGGATAATGACTTTACTTGGAAAGATTTTCAGGCGAGAAATAACAATGAATTGGCAGCCGTTTTTGGAAATTTCATAAACAGAGTTGTAGTGTTGACCAATAAATATTATGACGGAATTGTGCCTCAACCAAATGAATTTAATGAAGTTGACGAACGAACTTTGGCAGAATTAAAAGCATATCCAGCAGTAATTTCATCATCGATAGAACGTTATAGATTTCGTGAAGCGCAAGTAGAATTAATGAATGTTGCCCGACTTGGAAATAAATATTTGGCAGATGAAGAACCTTGGAAAATGGTGAAAACTGATCCAGAAAGGGTAAAAACTCAAATGTATATTGCGATGCAAATTGCTGCGGCTTTACAAATTTTGTGCGAACCATTTTTGCCTTTTACATCTGGAAAATTAGTAAAAACGTTGCAATGCAACGTTTCTACAGCAAATTGGAAATCGGTTTCTGAAACATCAGAATTATTAAAACCGGGTCACAAAATTGGAGATGCAGAAATACTATTTGCACAAATAGAAGATGCTGAAATTCAAAACCAAATAGAAAAACTAGAAGCTACAAAAACCGCAAATAGGGAAGAGATTGCTTCGAACCTCGCAATGACAGAACCACAAAAAGAAACCGCAACATTTGAAGATTTTTCAAAATTAGATTTGCGCGTTGGAACCATAGTTGAAGCCGAAAAAATGCCCAAAGCCAATAAACTTTTGGTTTTAAAAGTGGATACAGGAATGGATGTTAGAACTATAGTTTCTGGTATTGCCGAACATTTTTCGCCAGAAGAAGTAATTGGAAAACGAGTTACAATTTTGGCAAATTTAGCACCAAGAACATTGCGTGGTGTTGAAAGTGAAGGAATGATTTTAATGACAAATTTGCCTGATGGGAAATTGGTTTTTGTAAATCCTGATGTTGATGGCGTTGATAATGGTGAAACGATTTCGTAGAAGCGTTGCATTGCAACGTATCAATTCATTTCACACGAAGTGTGTAAATTGATTGCAATAAAACCTGATGATTAAGTTGTATAAAAACAAATAAATTCAACATGATAAATATAATTTTATTGAAAATAATTTTCTATTTAAAAATATCTATATCTAATCCAAAAAAATATAAATAACATGTCATTAAAATTCCAAAATAAATATAGAATTGAATCTAGACGTTTAAAAAATTGGGATTACCGAAATAATGGTGCCTATT
>NZ_JAYVFH010000296.1:0-7291 GCF_043773265.1 Flavobacterium sp.
AGATTTTGCATTTGTAGTTCCATGGAGTGCAATGACAGCAGCTGTAATTACTACTTTTATTGTAGCAGTAGTTTCTGGTTCTTATCCAGCATTAAAGGCATCTAAACTTGATCCTATTGAAGCGTTGCGTTATGAGTAGTTTTTTTGTCATTTCGACGAAGGAGAAATCGCATCAAGTGATTTAGATTATGTGATTTCTCCTTCGTCGAAATGACAAAGAAAAAATACTATTTTTTGCAAGAAATCATTCGATTATTTCCATAAATATCTTGCATCAAAATAACATCACGAAATCCTAAACCTTTTAATAATTCAACTGTTTCTAAACCAAGATATTGATTAATTTCAAAATATAGTCTTCCGTTTTCAGTTAAACTTTCTTTTGCCAATAATGCAATTTTTCTATAAAAAAGCAAAGCATCGGTATCATCTACAAACAATGCTAAATGTGGTTCAAATGCCAAAACGTTTTCTTTAATTTCATCTTTTTCAAGATTTCTAACATATGGCGGATTGGAAACTATAATATCGAATTTAGTTGGAAATCCTTCGACTGCGCTCAGGAAGACAATTTCCAATATGTTTTCACAATTAAATATAATTTCAACTTCATTAATTTCAGCATTTTTTTTAGCAATTTTTAATGCATCTTCTGAAACATCAATTGCAAAAACTTGAGTATTTTCAATATTTTTTGCCAATGAAATAGCAATACAACCACTTCCTGTACCTATATCTAAAATATTTAATTTTGCACTATTGTCAAACTGAGCTTGTCGAAGTTCCTTATAACAATTAACATCTTTAATAATTAAATCAACCAATTCCTCAGTTTCTGGTCTTGGTATTAAAGTATTTTTGTTTACTAAAAAAGGCAATCCATAAAACTCTGTTTCACCTAATATATATTGTATTGGTTTTTGAGTTTTTAACTCGGCAACAATTGCTTCCCATTTTTCTAATTCAAATTGAGATAATTCTAAATTGGGTTGCAATGCTAAATCAATTCGCTTTAAATCATGAAACTTTTCTAGAATTATATAAAAGAAACTTTCCGCTTCAACAGCATCAACTACTGCAGAAAGTTCTCTTATAAAAGTAATTTTATATTTTTTAAATAACATTAAACTTTAAACATTAAAACCATTAAACAATTCTTTTATCATCCAAACAGGACAACTACTATGACCAGTTTCACCAAGTGGTTCGCAAAGATATTCAAACCCAACTTTTTTATATAATATTTGAGCATTTAGCATTTCCGGAAGCGTTTCTAAATAGCATTTTTCAAAGCCAAATTCATTTGCTTTTGCTAGACACTTCAAAATCATTTCCATACCAATTCCTTTTCCGCGAGCTTCTTGCAAAAAATACATCTTCTGCAATTCACAAATATTTTCAATTGAATTTTCTAACTGACTAATTCCTGCGCCACCAATAATTCTTCCCGATTCTTCTACAATATAATATATCGATTTTGGTTTATTATAGGTTTCAAACATAAAATCCAATTGCTCATCGGCAAATGCTGTTCCTGTTTTTGGATAATTATCAGAAATAAATACAGTTCTAATTACATTAGCAATTTGATGGTTATCTTCTATTTGAATTGGTCTAATTGTCATTTTTAAAATTTCTAAAATCATTATTCTAAGCTGAATATTCTAAATTCAAAAATCAAATCCATTTTGAATAATAAAATACGTTAACAAAAATACTACTTTTGTATTGTGAAAACACACGAAATTTATATAAAACGTTGCCTAGAATTAGCCAAAAATGGATTGCCTGCTGCAATGCCAAATCCATCTGTTGGTGCAGTTATAGTATTTGACAATAAAATAATTGGCGAAGGTTACACTTCTAAATATGGTGAAAACCACGCAGAAGTAAACGCAATAAACTCTGTAAAAAACAAATCATTACTTTCTAAATCAACTATTTATGTAAGTTTAGAACCTTGTAGTCATTTTGGAAAAACTCCACCTTGCGCCGATTTAATAATAAAAAATAAAATTCCAAATGTAGTTATCGGAACAATGGATACTAATGAAAAAGTAGCAGGAAACGGAATTAAAAAATTAATTGAAGCAGGAATTAATGTAACTGTTGGAATTCTTGACCTTGAATGCAAAGCATCAAACAAGCGATTTTTTACTTTTTACGAAAAAAAACGTCCTTATATTATTTTAAAATGGGCCGAAAGTCAAGATGGATTTATTGCTCCACTTTCTAAAGAAAAACAAGAACCAATTTGGATTTCAAACGAAGTATCAAGACAATTAGTTCACAAATGGAGAAGCGAAGAACAAGCCATTTTAGTTGGTACAAATACAATATTAGACGATAATCCTAAGTTGGATGTTAGAGATTGGAAAGGCAATAATCCGATAAGAATTGTATTAGACAGAACTGGAAAAATCAATGAAAAATACAATGTATTTAGTAGTGATATTAAAACAATATTTATTACCGAAAAGGAAAATTTAACATCAAACGACCAACGTATTTTTGAAAATGCTATCTTTGATAAACGTTTGGCTTTTAAAATTACCGAAATTTTATTAAAACATAAAATTCAATCAGTAATTATTGAAGGCGGAAAACTAACATTACAAACATTTATTGATGCTAATATGTGGGATGAAGCAAGAGTTTTTAAATCAAAAAAACTTTTGGTTGAAGGAATAAAATCTCCAGAAATAAGTTTTAAAAATGTAAAAACACAGCACATTTTAGATAACGAACTAGTAACTTTTTTCAATTATGATTAACGCAATAATTTTTGATTTTGGTGATATTTTTATCAACTTAGAAAAAGAAGCTCAAATTGAAGCCTTCAAAAAATTGGGTTTACCAGGACCAAATGATGAACTTATACAAATAAACGATAAATTCGAAAAAGGAAAAATAACTGAGTTACAGTTTTTAGAATCTTTTCAAAAATTTATTCCAAATGTTACAATTATAGATGTTAGAACAGCATGGAATGTCATAATTGGAGAATTTCCACTTTACAGATTAGAGTTTTTGCAATTGCTTTCACATAAATATAAATTATTTTTGTTGACAAATACCGATGAAATTCATATCAGTAAATTTGAACATAACGTTGGAATTTCATTCTTTAGTGATTTTTATCAATGTTTTGAAAAAGTATATTATTCTTATGAAATGGGAATGAGAAAACCAGATTTAAACATTTTTACAACTATACTTAATAAACATGATTTATCAGCAAAACGAACATTATTTATTGATGATAAAAAGGTAAATACAGATGCAGCAGCAAGTCTAGGAATTCATGTTTGGAATTTACAAGTTGGAAAAGAAGATGTTGTAGATTTATTTAAACAAAAACAGTTGCCTTTATAAGTTTTGAACGACACCTACAAAACCATTATATCACCTTCGGAAGAAGTACTATTTAAAGAAAAAAACAGTAAGTTTTTTGCAACTGCATTTCCTGTTACTACAGAAGAAGAAGTTAAAAATAATTTAGAAATTTTACGAAAAAAACATTTTGGAGCTGGTCATTTTTGCTATGCTTTTCAGCTTGGATCAGATAAAATTCAATTTCGAGCCAATGATGATGGAGAACCAAGTAATTCAGCAGGAGCACCAATTTATGGACAAATTCAATCGTTTGCACTAACCAATATTCTAGTTGTTGTTGTTCGATTTTTTGGAGGAACTAAACTTGGAGTTGGCGGATTAATTTCTGCATACAAAACTGCAGCGCAAATGGCATTAGAAACTGCTGAAATTATTGAAAAAACCATCAATATCCATTACATAATTTCATTTGATTATAAAAATATGAATAAAGTAATGCGTGTAATTAAAGAGAAAAACCTAAATATTATTTCTCAAATAATGGAAGAAAATTGCCAAATTGAAATTGCAACACGAAAAAAAAATGCCGAAGTTGTTTTCGACATTTTTAATTCATTGTTTGAAGTTGAAATTAAATTGAAAGAGTAATTAATTATTTTTCATTATCTCTAAAATATAATCTGGAGGAGGAACTGGTTTGGCTGTTTTTATATCTACAAAAACAAGAATAAAATGTGCAGTTGTTAATAACTCTTTATTTTCATTGCGAATTTCGCAATCAAATTCTATCTTTACACCGCTATGACTTCGCAATTTTGTATTGATGATAAGTAAGTCATCATAACGTGCTGGTTTCTTATAATTTAGATGCATAGAAACAATTGGTAAGGCAATACCAGAATCTTCAAGTGATTTGTACGAAACGCCTTTATTCCTAAGCCATTCCACTCTTCCAATCTCAAAATAAGGAATGTAACTACCATGATAAACAACACCCATTTGATCTGTTTCTGAATATCGTACTCTAACTTCTACATCGTGTCCTTTCATCTATTTTTTTTGCTTTTAGTCTATTATAAAATTATTCGTTACAACAAAAATTTTAAAAAATCAATACCTTTTTATTTTTTTTTAAAGAAATTTGTTCACATATTTGTTAACCCAAAAAACAACTAAGAAATACCCATTTCTTTTGTAGGAGAACCTTTAATTAAATTAGTAATTTTAACCATAATATGAACAAAACTGCGCAATCGGTTTGGGAAAACTGTCTGTCTTTTATAAAAGACAATATTCAAGAGCAAGCATACAAAACTTGGTTTGAACCTATTAAGTCAGTAGAACTAACTGATAATGCATTATATATTCAAGTTCCTAGTAAATTTTTCTATGAATGGTTAGAGGAACATTATGTGAAATTACTTAAAGTTGCCTTAACCAAAGAACTTGGTAAAAATGCAAAGTTACTCTATAAAATTAAAATGGAAAACACTTATGGCAATAAACAACCATTTACAGAACAATTGCCAAGTGCTCACCGAGGCCCAATAAAATCGCAAGAAGTTGATGCACCTTTTAAAAATTTAAATCCTGAACTTAAAAATCCGTTTGTAATTCCTGGAATTAGAAATTTAAAAATAGAATCGCAGCTAAATCCTAATTATAGTTTTGATAATTTCCTTGAAGGCGATTCCAACCGTTTAGCTCGTTCTGCAGGAATGGCAGTTGCCAATAAACCTGGAGGTACATCTTTTAATCCGTTATTAATTTTTGGCGGTGTAGGTTTAGGGAAAACACATTTGGCACACGCAATTGGTGTTGAAATAAAAGATAAATATCCTGAAAAAACTGTTCTTTATATTTCTGCCGAAGTTTTTACACAACAATATATAGATTCTGTTAAGAAAAATAATAGAAATGATTTTATTCATTTTTACCAATTAATTGATGTTTTATTAATTGATGATGTGCAATTTCTTTCTGGAAAATCAGGAACACAAGATGTGTTTTTTCACATTTTTAATTATTTACATCAAAACGGAAAACAAGTAATTCTTACCTCAGACAAAGCTCCAGTTGATATGCAGGATATCGAACAACGTTTGCTGTCGCGTTTTAAATGGGGATTATCTGCTGAGTTACATCAGCCAGATTATGAAACTAGAGTTTCCATTTTAAATAATATTTTATATCGCGATGGAGTTGAAATGCCAAGCGAAATAGTAGAATATGTTGCTCAAAATATAAAATCTAATGTTCGAGAACTTGAAGGAGCAATCATATCTTTAATTGCACAATCATCTTTCAATAAAAAAGAAGTTACTCTTGAATTAGCCAAAAATATTGTTGAAAAATTTGTTAAAAATGTAAAACGAGAAATTTCTATAGACTACATTCAAAAAGTAGTTTCAGAGTATTTTCAGCTAGATTTAGACACTTTGCAATCTAAAACTAGAAAGCGTCATGTGGTTCAAGCTAGACAATTGGCAATGTTTTTTGCAAAAAAATTCACAAAAGCTTCTTTAGCAAATATTGGTTCACAAATTGGAGATAGAGATCACGCTACAGTTTTACACGCTTGTAAGACAGTTGACAATTTGGTTTCTACAGATAAGCAATTCAAAAAATTTGTTGAAGATATTCACAAAAAATTGTCATTATAGCTATTTGTATTTCTTATTTTTGCAAAAAAAAGAATAAATTGAATTATTATGTCCGTTAAAATTTTAATGGTTTGCCTAGGTAATATTTGTCGATCACCATTGGCAGAAGGAATTCTAGCGTCTAAATTACCCAAAGGCAAATTTATTGTAGATTCAGCAGGTACTGGAAATTGGCATGTTGGCAAACAGCCAGATGATCGATCTATTGCAACAGCAAAAAAACATGGAATTGATATTTCTAGTCAACGAGGTAATTATTTTACTCCGAAATATTTTGATATTTATGATTATATTTTTGTCATGGATAATTCAAATTATGATGATGTAGTTTCTTTAGCAAAAACCGATGAACATAAAAAAAAGGTTCAACTTATTTTAGAGGAACTTTTTCCTGGAGATAATGTAGATGTTCCAGATCCATACTATGGTTTACAAAATGGATTTGATATGGTTTTTGAAATGCTTGATGAAACAACTGATTTATTGGCTAAAAAATTATTAGAAAAACATTCTTAATGAAGCCAGTAAATCTTATAGGCAAATTATATCTTATTCCAACAACACTTGGCGAGAGCAATCCAATGGATGTTTTGCCGCATACTGTAAAAAGAACTGTTGAACTTATAGATTGTTATATTGTTGAAAATGAAAAAACAGCAAGAAAATTTATTAAAAGTATTTGTCCCGAAAAAGTACAAGCATCATTATTACTCAATACTCTAAACAAACATACAGAAGTTAGCGATCACCTTAAAATGATTCAACCATGTCTTGTTGGAATTGATATTGGATTAATGAGTGAAGCTGGTTGTCCAGGTGTTGCCGATCCTGGTGCTGCAATTGTAAAAATTGCTCACGAAAAAGGAATCCAGGTTGTTCCTTTGGTTGGACCATCTTCTATCCTACTTGCCATTATGGGTTCTGGAATGAACGGACAAAGTTTTGCCTTTAATGGTTATTTACCTATTGACAAATCTGAAAAAAAAGCAGCTATAAAGAATTTTGAAAAATTATCTTTTGATAAAAATCAGTCGCAGTTATTTATTGAAACTCCATATAGAAACAATAAATTATTAGAAGATATATTGCAAACATTGCAACCAAATACTCATTTATGTATTGCTGCAGACATTACACTTTCTACAGAATATATAAAAACCATGAAAGTTTCTGACTGGAAAAAAGCGAAGTTAGATTTACACAATCGACCAACGATTTTTATTATTCATAAAAATTATTAAAGCAAAGTTTAAATAAAAAAATTATATTATTTATTTTTTGTTAAATATTTG
>NZ_JAYVFH010000297.1:0-7264 GCF_043773265.1 Flavobacterium sp.
CAATTCCTAACTTAGATGACGATGTAGCGCAACAACATTTCCACATTTTAATCGATAAACTACAAGAAAACGGATTTGTGCATTACGAATTATCCAATTTTGGAAAACCAGATTACTTCTCAAAAAACAACACAGCCTATTGGTTGGGTAAAAAATACATTGGAATTGGTCCGTCCGCACATAGTTATAATGGTCAAAGTAGAAGTTGGAATATAGCCAATAATTCTTTGTATTTGAAAGCTATTGCAGAAAATAATTTGCCTTCAGAAACCGAAACTTTATCCAAAACAGACCAATATAACGAATATATAATGACGGGTTTACGAACGATTTGGGGTGTTTCTTTAGAACGAATTGAAACCGAATTCGGAACAAAATATATAGAGCATTTACAGCAACAAGCAGAAAAATTCATTTCAGATAATTTGTTAGAAATTGAAAATAATGTTTTAAAAACCACCAAAAAAGGAAAATTTTTAAGTGATGGTATTGCAAGTGATTTGTTTTTGCTAAATTTGGAATGATTATTAACCACTAAGAACACGAAGAAGGCACAAAGAAACACAAAGCTTTGTGAACTTAGTGAAAACCTTGTGACCTTTGTGGTTAAACTTATGAAAGCAACAATCAACAACTACCAAATCGACCTATCAAAACCAATTGATATTTCCATTCCGTTAACCAATACAGACGAAAACCCAATTGCGTGGTACATTAAAAAACCAGAAATTGAACCAGTAAGATTTGGTGATTGGATAGGAAAAGTGTCTGAAGGAAGTTCAACAAATTTCAATAACATTTTCTTCAATCCTCACGGACACGGAACGCACACAGAATGTCTCGGACACATAACACGAGAATTTTATTCCATAAATCAGTGTTTGAAACAGTTTTTTTTCACAGCAAAATTAATTTCTGTTGAGCCAGAACTTATTGACGGTGATTTCATAATTACAAAACAACAAATTCATCATCTTTTTGTCATTTCGACGCAGGAGAAATCACATAATCAAATCCATAATCCTCAAGCAATTATTATAAGAACGCTTCCAAATTTAGAATCAAAAAAACATAAAAAATATTCCAATACAAATCCGCCATATTTATCTGAAGAAGCAGCAATTTACATTAGAGAAATTGGTATTCAACATTTATTAATAGATTTGCCAAGTGTTGATAGAGAAGAAGATGAAGGAAAACTATTGGCGCACAAAGCATTTTGGAATGTAAAAGATGTAAAAAATTTAAACGACGATGCCAGAATGAATTGTACCATTACCGAAATGATTTATGTTGATGATGAAGTAATAGATGGAAGTTACATACTAAATCTTCAAATTGCTTCGTTTGAAAATGATGCAAGTCCAAGTAAGCCAATTCTATATAGTGTTCAGTGTTCAGAAAAAAGTGTTCAGTAGAATAACTTACATCATCAAAATTAATATTTCAAATTAAAAAATGAATTAACTGATCACTAAAAACTGAACACTGACTACTAATGAAAATAACCGTTTCAACAGATAAATCCAAACTCGACATTCCATTCATTCAAGACTTTTTGAAAGATATTTATTGGGCAGCAGGAAGAACTATTGAAGAAGTGCAAACTACGATTGATGCTTCTGTTTGTTTTGGAATTTATTTGGATAATAAACAAATTGGTTTTGCCAGAGTAATTACCGATTATGTCGTTTTTGCTTATGTAATGGATGTTTTTATTGATGAAAATCATCGAGGAAAAGGATATTCTTCTGTTTTAATTGATGCAATGATGAACGAACCGAAGTTGCAAGAAGTTAAAATTTGGCGATTAGCAACATCAGATGCACATTTTTTATATAAAAAATTTGGGTTTAAAATGTTGGCTCATCCAGAAAAAATGATGGAGAAAGTAAATAAGAATGATTTATAAAAATTCAAATGTATGAAAACTAAAGTATGTCTTTTTCTAATTATAATTTCTTATTTTTTGACTTCTTGTAAACGTGATAATTTTAGTATTAATAATCCAAAAATTTACAATACAACATTGTATAAAATTGAATATTTTAAACATATTGAAGGAGAAGCATTTGCTGTAGAAGAAAATCCAACATTTGCAATAATTGATAAAGAAGAATTAGAAAAAGCTATTAAAGAAATTAGAAATGCTGATAATTCTGAACCAAGGAAAGGCGCAGGTTGGAATAAAGTTAAATTATATTTTATGGATGAAGTAATGGTTTTAAATACAAGTAATGAAAAAATTGGCACAAAGGCAAGTGGCGATTTTTATGATTTGCCAAACAATAATTTTATTAAAAGAAATTTGAAATAATAAAAATGAATATCGAACAACTATACGAATTCTGTTTATCCAAAAAAGGAGTTACAGAACATTTTCCTTTTGATGAAGATACTTTAGTTTTTAAAGTTGGCGGAAAAATGTTTGCACTTTCCTCTTTATCAGAATGGGAAAAAGGAACGCCATCCTTAAATTTAAAATGCAATCCCGAACGCGCAGAAGAACTTCGAGCCGAATATGAAGCCATAAATCCAGGTTATCATATGAGTAAAATACATTGGAATACTGTTGATTTTAACAGTGATGTTTCAGATAAAATGATGAAAGAATTAATAAATGATTCTTATGAATTGGTTTTTAAAAGTTTGACCAAAAAAATTCAGAATGAAATAAACGAATTATAAAATTAGGCATTACTTTTGATGAAAGATTATGCAAATAGATTTAAAACTTGAAAAAACATATTAAAAAAAAACACTTTGTGACTTTGCGTCTTAGTGGCAAAAAATAAATTATGATAGACAATTTAAAGAAAATATTAAACGAAGATCAAGATCCAAAAGCAATTGAAAAAATTACAGCTAAATTGAATAATCTTCTAATGTCTAATGAAGAAATTGGATATATTGCTGTGCAAAAAAAACCAGCAGTAACTATTTTTCCAGATAGCGTTGTGGTTACTAATAAAAGAATTATTCTGTGCAAGCCAAAAAACTTAGGTTTATCAATGGAATTTATAGATTATGATTGGGATGATATTGCAGGAAGTTTTGTAAAAGAAGGAATTCTTGGTGCCGAATTTACTTTTTCTACAAAATCAGATTTAACGCATACTATTGATTATTTACCAAAAAATCAAGCTAGAAAATTATATACTTACGCCAAAGAACAACTTGATATTTTAAAAAATGGAGTTGTAAATTCAATTCCTAATGTTCAAGATGAGGTTGTTACAGAAGATGAGAATCTGAATCAAGTTCAGATTGAAGAAATTGAAGAAATGGAAACAGAAGAAGTTACAAATTTTGCCGAAATTGTTCCAGTTTCTCAACCTGTTTTTAATGCAGAACCACAAAATCAATTTTCGCAAACAGAAATAAAAAATGAAAAATCATTAGCCGATTTATCACAAGATGAATTGTTTGAAAAATTGCAAAATTATAAGAAGTTATTGGATAACGGATTGATTATGCAAGGCGAATATGATACTTATAAAAAGGAGATTTTGAGTTTTATGTAATTGCCACGAAGACACGAAGACACAAAGTTTTAGAAAATCAAAATCCGATAAAGTCACATTTATCGGATTTTATTTTGTTATTAGTTTATATAATTTTTAAAAAAAAACTTTGCGACTTTGTGTCTTCGTGGCAAAATCTAAATTGACTTCTTTTGCTTTTCAACAAAACCATCAGCTTGTAATTTCAATAATTCTACAGCGCCTTTTTTCTTGTAGTTGTAAAGTTCCTTGTCTTCTTTAATGTCTGCATATACTTTATCATAGATTTCTGCATCGGTTTTTCGTTGCAATTCACTTTGATAACGATTTTGAGCCAGCATATTTTGTATTCCCATTTCTAGATCTTCTTGTTTAAAATCATATTCTGCTCTTGGAGATAATAATTTGGCAATAATTGGCGACGTTTCTATAGCTAGAAACAACAACATAATAAATAGCGATGGCAACGAAGGCAGTTTGTTTAATGCATTTATTCGTGCCATTAATCCGTCAAAACCATCAATAATTGGTTGTGTTTCGGTCACTTTTTTATCTAAATCAGCTTGTAATGTTTTGGCTTTGGTTTCTTTTTCTGTGATTTTTAATGCGTTTGCGGTTTTTAAAGAATCCAATTGTTTTAATTGTGCATCATGTTTCAATCTTTTTTCAGCATAAACTGGACCTTTTCCTAGTTTTTTAGTTCCAGATGTTCCTTCGGCTTCGGTTATGTAAACAGAATACAAATCGTTTACTTCTTTTTCTTTTTTACGAATGTCACTTTTTAAACTGTCAATTTCGGCTTTGTTTTTATCAACATCAGTTTGAAAATAATTGGTAACTTGTTTCTTGTTTGCCATTGCCATTTCGTTTTTTTCTTTTAGCAAAACGGTAGCAATTTCTTTCTCGAAAATTTTAATTTCTAATGGTTTTGAAATTACTATTGCAATGATTATTGCTAAGATAATTCTTGGTGTTGCCTGAATAAATTCGTCTAGAAAATTGCCTCTTTTTTTTATGGTTGAAACAATAAATCTGTCAAGATTAAATATTAGTAAACCCCAAATTAATCCGAAGAAAACTGCTAAATAAACCGAATCGAAAACGGTAAAAAGTGCATAACTACTGGCAATAAAAGCCATAATTGCAGTAAAGAAAACTGTAGCTCCAATACCAGCATATTTATTTTGTTCGCCGTTGGAACAACCATTCACAATGTCGGTATCGACACCAGAACAAAGAAGGAAAAAACGTTTTAACATGATTGATTGATTTATATCCACCAAAAAAGTTGGACAAGTTGATGATGTAATACAAATTTAACGCCAAATATTTAAGTTTGTTGTAAAATGTTGAAAGTTATTATTTTGCTTTTATAAATGATTTTTAATCTCAAAAAAAGTGTAGTAATTTTCTGCAAAATAAATTTAAGACGTGTAGTTAATTCCTCTAAAATTAAAAAAATAAAAAAATATATTAAAAATCAATAATTTATTTTAATTGATTTTAGTAAATTTATATTCCTCAAAAGTTATGTTTTCCCTCCAAGTCTTTATTTTGTCCCGAATTTCAAAGTTGTAATTACTAACCAATTATAAATAAATTTTGAAATTATGAAAACGATTAAACAAACATTTGTAATAGCTCTTTTTGGATTGCTATTAATGAGTAATTCTTCTATTGCTCAAGACGAAAAAAGTTACTTAATTACTGTAACAAAAATGCATTGGAACATGAATTTAGATGATTTTTCAATGGATGAATGGAAGAAAGGTGAAAAAGAATATCTAGACAAAGTGGTGAAGAAAAACGAATTTATTGTTGGTCAAATTATTTTGACACATTATTTTACTGCTGATAATACTGAACTTCTATTAGTAACCACCTATGATAATTGGGAAGCTATAGAAAAAGCTGGTAAACGAAGTGATGAATTAGAAAAATTAGCATGGCCTGATGAGAAAGTTGCAAAAGCTTATTTCGACAAAAAAAGTAATTATTATGCTGGCAATCACTCTGATGAAATTTATGCTACTATGAAAGGCGCTAAAATGAATGGTTCTAATTTTGATAAAGAAGTGTTATATTATATTAGAGTAAGTCATTTTGCAAATCAAAAAGATGGATCTAATAAAGAGTATACCGAATTAAATAAACAATATTTTGATGCTGTGATAAATAAAAATGAATTTGTTAAAGCATATTATCCAAATGTACATGCTTGGGGTTCAGATAACACTCAGTTTACAGAAGTTTTTGTTGTTGATGATTTAGCAAGTATAGAAAAATCTTTTGATAAAAACAGTTCATTATTTAAAGCTGCATGGAATACCGAAGCTAAACAAAAAGAGTTTGGCAAAAAAATGGGTAAATATTTTACTGGTGTTCATAGAGATTACATTTATAAATTAGTTCCTGAATTATCCAAATAAAAATAATAAAAATCCGTTCACTCAATTAAGAATGAACGGATTAATAATTTGCTAATTTGCGGCAAACTATTTAGAAAGCTCCACAAAATACTTATAAAATAATGGAATAGTCTCAATACCTTTTAAGAAATTGAAAATTCCAAAATGTTCGTTTGGTGAATGGATTGCATCACTATCCAAACCAAATCCCATTAATATAGTTTTAGATTTTAATTCTTTTTCGAACAAAGCAACAATTGGAATACTTCCGCCAGAACGTACAGGAATTGCCGAAACTCCAAAGCTTTCTGTATATGCTTTATTTGCCGCTTTATAACCAATGCTGTCAATTGGCGTTACATAACCTTGTCCGCCGTGATGTGGTTTTACTTTTACCGTTACGCCACTTGGTGCAATGCTTTCAAAATGTTTGGTAAATAATTCTGTAATTTGTTCCCAATCTTGGTTAGGAACTAATCGCATAGAAATTTTAGCAAATGCCTGACTTGCAATTACCGTTTTTGCACCTTCGCCAGTATATCCACCCCAAATTCCGTTTACGTCTAGTGTTGGTCTAATAGAATTTCTTTCGTTGGTAACATAACCTTTTTCTCCATAAATGTCGTTGAGGTTCAATGCTTTTTTGTAATTATCTAAATTAAATGGTGCTTTTGCCATTTCGGCTCTTTCTTCTAGCGATAATTCTTCTACATTATCATAAAATCCTGGAATAGTGATGTGATTATTTTCGTCATGAAGCGAGGCAATCATTTTGGCTAAAACATTTATTGGATTAGCAACTGCACCACCATAAAGTCCAGAATGTAAATCGCGATTTGGTCCAGTAATTTCAACTTCAACATAACTTAAACCTCGCAAACCTGTTGTAATTGATGGTTGTTGGTTGGAAATCATTCCAGTATCTGAAATTAAAATTACATCACACGATAATTTTTCTTGGTTTTTTTCTACAAATCCGCTCAAGCTTTTAGAACCAACTTCTTCTTCGCCTTCAATCATAAATTTGACATTACAAGGTAAAGAATTACTTTGTATCATGTATTCAAATGCTTTTACGTGCATATACATTTGACCTTTGTCATCGCAAGAACCACGTGCAAAAATAGCACCTTCTGGGTGAATTTCTGTAACTTTTATAACTGGTTCAAATGGAGGCGAAGACCATAAATCTAAAGGATCTGGCGGTTGAACATCATAATGACCGTACACCAGAACAGTTGGTAGGTTTTTGTCAATAATATGTTCGGCATAAACAATTGGGTATCCTGGTGTTTCACAAATCTCGACATGATTGCAACCTGCTTTTTCGAGGCTAGTTTTGACTGCGGCGGC
>NZ_JAYVFH010000298.1:0-26760 GCF_043773265.1 Flavobacterium sp.
ATCAAAACCATGAAATGCTTTTCTAAAATTCTCTCTTTTAGATAAAATAGTATACCAACTCAAGCCAGCTTGAAAAGTTTCTAAAATTAAGAATTCAAACAGTAAATCGTCATCATAAACTGGTTTTCCCCATTCGTTATCATGATAATCTCTGTATAAATCATCTTTTTCGCACCATGCACAACGTATTTTTGTTTTCATTTTTAATCGAAATCTTTTACGATTTGAGTAATATCATTTTTTTGAAATTCGGAATAGTTTCTAATATAGTTTCCCATACAAAACTTAAGTCTACAGAAAAATATTCGTGAACAATAAAATTACGCATCGATTTTGCACCTCGCCAATTTATATGAGAATATTTTTGTTTAATTTCTTCATCAATATTAGCAACAGCTTCTCCAATTACAATAAAGTTTTTGAGATTTCCTTCTTGAATAATCCAACTGTTTAGAAATTCAACTTTTGAAGTAGTTGAAGTTATTTCTCCCAATTTTTCAGCACATTCTATGATGTGTAAAAGAAATAGTTTGGTATTATAAAACTTCATAAATGTATTTAACTTCTTTTAGAATTTTATCTTTTAAGAATTTATTTAAACCATTTTCTGAAACCAAATCTACTTTTTTATTAAGTTTTTCCTCCAATTCAAAATGTATATCAGATAAAGTAAATAATCCAATTGGATTTTTTAGAGAAAATAAAATATCAATATCGCTAGATGATGTTTCTTGATTTCTAGCCACAGAACCAAATAAACCTATACGTTTTGGCTGGTAAGGTTTTAAAACTTTGATAATGATATCTTGTTGACTTTTTGAAATCATATAGTAAAATTAGTGTTTTTTTTAATATTATTCTCTTTTTAAATATTTTTCAATTAAATAATGTCCAAGATAAATTATTGGCGTCATCAATATTGCAATAATTAATTTTACAAAATATCCAGTAAATCCAGATTTTATGTATTGCTCTGTAGTCATAATTCCTGTTGCCCAAAAAGCAATTCCTAACACAATAAAACTGTCAAATAATTGTGAAATTACTGTCGAACCAGTACTTCGTAACCAAATCATTTTGTTTCCAGTTTTGTTTTTAAGAAAATGAAATAAGGTTACATCTATAAATTGTGAAACTAAAAAAGCAACAATACTTCCAACAATTATCCACATGCTTTGACCAAAAACAGCACCAAATTGACTATTAGAAACCGTACTAATACTAGAAGTTGGAATTTTCATTGCAAAATACAATAAGACAAAACAATAGCAAATTAAACTTGCAGTAATTAACGATAATTTTTTAACTCCTTTTTCGCCAAAATATTCATTTATTAAATCGGTTGTAACAAAAACTATTGGCCAAGGCAAAATACCAATACTCATAACTGCTGAGCCAACATCAATTAGTTTTCCTCCAATGAGTTCGGCAACAATTGCATTGGTTATAAATATTCCAGCTAGAACAACATAAACGGTATCTTTTCTTGATTTAAACATAAATAAAAATCGCTTATAACCAAAGGTATTATTTTTTTTAATAATCAAATGCATATTAAATAGAATAAAAGTTAAATAATTTTCATAAAAAAACCTCAATTCAATTTTGAATCGAGGTCTTGAAATTTAACTAATTTTTTTTTTTGATTCTAATAATTGTTCTAAAAAATAAACCTTCTATAAAATATATTTAAATAATAAATTTATTTTGCATGCTATTAATTTTAATTAGAAGTTGACAGAAATTTTATTTTGTAACTTCTCCTTCTAAATATAGAACTAAAAAACTAGGTTCTGTATTTGCTTTAATAATTATAGTTTGATTAACCATACCTATATCCTCTTCTTTAGGCGAATATTCTACTTTAATTTTTTTAGAAGAATAGGGTAAAATTATAGAATCATCTATTTTAGGAACAGCGCAACCACAACTTGATTTAATATCATAAATTTTAATATTCTCATTTGATGTATTTTTGATATTAAAAGTCTTGGTCAACTTATTGCCATATCTTATTTTTCCAAAGTTAATTTTCTTTTCAAACTCTGCAATAGGTTTAATTATTTTTTCATTTTTGCAGGAAATTTGGTTCAAAATAATTAAAAAAAATAAAACATATAATTTATTAAATTTAAAGCTCATTATTTACAAGTTTATAGAAATTATTGAAAGATTCATTGTTTTTGATATTTAAAGTTCCAAAGTACTTTATTTCTCCTTTTTTATTAACAATTAGATATTGAGGTATTGAATTGAATTTAAGATTTTTAAAAATATCTCTATTTGTATAATAATTATTAAAATTAAATTTTTTTATTATTTTTTCTGATTTATCAATTTCATCTTTTGAATCAGATATATTTACAGTTATTACTTCTACATTTTTATTTAAACTATAATAATTTTTTACTTTTTGGAATTCCGGAAAATTTTGAATACAAATAGCGCAGTTTAATGCCCAAAGATCAATTAGGTATACTTTATCTTTATCCATTTCTACACTCTTTCCAAATTTGTCACTAAGTTTTACATTATGAAAATTAAAGTTTTTACTGCCATTTTTTAGATTTGACATTTTGTAATAATAGTAATTATTAATATTATCAAAATTGTATACAAGCGAAAAATATATTAAAGAGTATAAAATTATTAATTTTGCATTATATCTTTTTGATAATAAAAAACCAAAAAATGTAGATATAAGATACATAAAGTGACCTATAAATCCGGGTTTAGGAATAAAGTTTATAAATCCTAAAATAATTGAAGGCGTTAGTAAAAACAAAGGAAGAATTATTAAAAATAAACCCGTTTTTTTAAACGGATTTATTTTTAATAATAAAAATGTAAGTATAAAATTGACAATACCTGTAACTATATAATGAAAGTATATTCCATGCATTCTACCAATTAAATTGGTATAATAAAGTACTAATAATAAAGAAATAAAATATATTTTAACTTTCATTTTTTTTAATAAAATAATTTTAGAGGCATTTACCATCGCAAGGATCTTGCCACCACAATCCACAACCTGTCGTTTTTGAAGTACAAGGATTTGCAGGTGTTTTACATGTGTAAGGCGAAACTACACCACAAGACCAAACAGTAGTTCCTTTGTAACATGCACAAGCTGTATTTGGATTATCATCAACAAATTCTACTCTTGAAGTGTTTATTGTATAAAAGTTTAAGTAGATGAAATCATCACTAAAATTAGCTTTAGCTTTTTTAAAAAACTCTTTTAAATAAACAACTTTAAATATCTCTTTATTATCATCTGTATATGAATCATCAAAATAATTTTTATTTAATTTACTTTTTACTTCTTTAATTAAACTAACCTGTTCAATATTAAGATTTTTATCTTTGATAATATTATCGATTTTTTCAGACCATAATCGATATTTTTCATCAGGCGTTAATAGATTGTACATAACTCTTTGAACAGCAATGTTTTTCTCATTTTTTATTTCCTGTATCCTTGAGGTTTTAGATTCATTTAATGATTCATTCTCAGTTGAACAACTCGTAATAAATAATAAAAATAAGCCAAAAATTAGATTTTTCATAATAAATAATTTTAAAGATTAATAAATGTTTTTTTATTACATCAACTTTTTTACTTCTTGTGCACTAGAAATCTATAATATTAATGTAAGAATAATTCAAAACTAGTTTGATATTCTTACATAATCTATTCTTTAACAGAATAAAACATTCTCTATTAAAATAAAACATTCTAAATATGAATTTTTGCACTACATTTGAATTACTAATTTAACATTTTATGAATTTAGGAGAAAATATACGAAAGATAAGAATTGAAAAAGATAAAAAGCAACAAGAAATTTATGATGCAATTGGTGTTAATCAAAGTACCTATTCAAAAATTGAAAATAACAAGTATAAGATGGATATCGAAACCCTAAGAAATATTGCTAATGTATTAGAAGTTGATGTTTCCAAACTCATAGGAGAAGATAAAATAGAAATAAAACATACAAATAACGACAATAGTAGTGGTGGTTCGGGTATTGTAGTTACAAATAATTACAGTGAAGAATTGATAAATAGTTTAAAAGAGCAAATTACATTATATTGTAAAATAAATTTAAAACTCGAAGAAGAAAATAAATTTCTAAAAGAGCGTTTAAAAAATTAAATAATGATATTTACTCAATATAGTTTTTAAGTAATTTTTGATGACAATAGTCGTTTAGAATTTATTATATATTAATAATATTCATTTATTAAATCGGTAGTTACAAAAACTATTGGCCAAGGCAAAATACCAATACTCATAACTGCTGAGCCAACATCAATCAGTTTTCCTCCAATGAGTTCGGCAACAATTGCATTGGTTATAAATATTCCAGCAAGAACTACATAAACGGTATCTTTTCTTGATTTAAACATAAATTACTTAGACATATATTTCAAAGTTACTATTTTTTTAAATTACTAAATAAAAAAACCCGATTTGAATTTTCAAATCGGGTTAAGTAAATATTAATTTTTTTAAAATTAATATTGAATATTAAATGAACCTTCTGTAATTGCAACACTATTTCCAGTATTAAAGTCGGTTAAAGTACCTGAAAAATTACCTGCAAGTTTTTTGCCAGTAGAATTAGTAGTTACATTAGTGTTTAAAGTAGAACTAAAACTTGTATATAATGTTGAACCATTAGAATAAGAAAAACCATTTATAGCGCCTGAGCCAAGATCTTCTTGATCAACATAAAAAGTAATAATTTCTGTAGTGCTAGATCCAATTGCTGCTGTTACAGTTAATTCTGTGTATTCATCAACAGTTCCAGCTTCATAAACCTGTTCGTCAACAACAACAGTATTAAAAGTTTTTGCAGTACCATTGATTTTTAATGTAACAGTACCACCAATACTTGGAGTAGCATCGTCTTTAGAACATGAACTGATTGATAATGTTAATACAGAAACTGTAATAAATAAAAATAATTTTTTCATAATTTTGTTTTAAGTTTAAAATTTTTACACAAATATATAATCTAATTCTTAATAAACCAATTATTTAATATTTATATAATAAAATCTCGTTTAGATAATCTAGACGAGATTTTTTGTTTATTTGTGTATTATAATTTAAAATGAAGAAAAATAAAAAACAAGCGGCAATTGGTTTCATTTTTATAACCATGTTGATTGATATAACTGGTTGGGGAATAATAATTCCGGTTATACCAAAATTAATCAAAGAATTAATAAATGGTGATATTAGCGAAGCTGCCAAAATTGGTGGTTGGCTAACATTTGCTTATGCAATTACTCAGTTTATTTGTGCCCCATTGATTGGAAATCTTAGTGATAAATATGGACGAAGACCAATAATATTAATTTCGCTTTTTGCATTTTCTATGGATTATTTGTTGCTGGCATTTGCTCCAACAATTATGTGGTTATTTATAGGAAGAATAATTGCTGGAATAACTGGCGCAAGTATTACAACAGCATCAGCTTACATTGCAGATGTAAGCACTCCAGAAAACAGAGCCAAAAACTTTGGAATGATTGGTGCCGCATTTGGACTCGGGTTTATTATTGGACCAGTAATTGGCGGATTGTTAGGTCAATATGGTTCACGAGTTCCATTCTACGCAGCAGCAGTATTATGTTTAATAAATTTTATTTATGGTTATTTTATTTTGCCCGAATCATTATCATTAAAAAACAGAAGAGAATTTGATATAAAAAGAGCCAATCCTATTGGTGCTTTTTTAAATTTAAAGAAATATCCACAGCTTATTGGGTTAGTTGTTTCTATATTTTTATTATATACTGCTTCTCATGCAGTACATGGAAATTGGAGTTATTTTACAATGTATAAATTTAATTGGGATGAAAAAATGGTTGGAATTTCTCTTGGAGTTATCGGTCTTTTAGTAGGTATTGTTCAAGGCGGATTAATTCGTTGGATAAATCCAATTCTAGGAAATAAAAAAAGTATTTATCTTGGAACGGCTTTATATTCTATAGGAATGTTTTTGTTTGCATTGGCCACACAAAGCTGGATGATGTTTGTGTTTTTAATTCCGTATTGCCTTGGCGGAATTGCTGGACCAGCGATGCAATCTGTAATTTCTAGTCAAGTTCCTGCTAACGAGCAAGGCGAAATTCAGGGAACATTATCGAGTTTAATGAGTGCTTCGGCTATTATTGGACCGCCAATGATGACTACAGTTTTTTATTATTTTACACATAAAGAAGCACCATTTCAGTTTGCTGGTGCACCATTTGTTTTAGGTGGAATTTTAATGTTTGTTAGTGCAATTGTGGCTTATTTTTCTTTAAATAAAAAATCTCATCTAATAAATAAATGAGATTTTTTAAACTAAAATTTAGTTAATTTGATCCAAAAGTTAAAAAAATTGTGACTTCCAACATATTTACACTTTCTTTTTTATTTATTGTTTGTGTTGCATAATATGTTTTTCCATTAATTAAATAATCAGAAGAATTTAATGGTATTAATCGATACAATTGTTTATTGTTTTTACCATTGTTAACTACAGTTACGGTTAAATATTCTTTTTCATACCATTTAATATTTGAACCCGATACTACAATATTTGAAATTAAATCTCCTACTTTAAAATGTTGTTTTTTATCGCCAACTGGAGCACCTGGAGTTTCTGATTCAAATGAAGTTGATTGTGGAACATAATCATTTATACTATTTGTTGTACAGCCCAATAAAAAGCTAAAAAACAACAACATTAATAATTTATTACCTGTTTTCATGATTTAAATTTTTTAAAATTAACGATTTTCTAAATAAATTTTCACTTCATGTTTACTGATACTTTAAACCCATTTAGAACTTGAGTTGAATAATACATTCTTTCATTTTTAACAAAGTGTTAAAAATAACAGGATTCAATTTTATCGTTTGAATCTATTTCTGTTTTTGAGCCAATTTTTTTGGATTGGTTGTTCTTGAAAGTATTATTTTATATTTTCTCCTCTCTACAATTTTATTCACTTTTCAAAATAAGATATTGAAATTTTCACCTTCTGGTTCATTTGAATTTATTGTAGTAACTGTTACTTAGTTCACAGTGTTGTCTTCTTTGGAGCAACTTGATAATTGTAAAATCATTATCAAACCAATGCTGAGTTAAGTTTAATTTTTTTCATGATTTATTTGTTAAAAGTTTATTACAAAATTAACTTGTAAATTATTTTTCTAAGAAATAATAAATGAAATTAACATAATCTTGTGCTATTGTTAATAAGAAAAGTCGCTAATAATAATTATCAACGACTTTAAAGATTTCTTTTTTGCTTTAATAATAACTAATTACATCAATAATTCAAAAATAAATAAATTAATAAATTGATGTAAGTACTTGTTTACATTTTTTTTTGCATTTACTCTTTCACAATCTTAACAGTTTTTTCTTGACCGTCACAGGTAACTTTCACAAAATAAACTCCGTTAGAAAATTCAGATAAATCTAGTTCTGTTTGCAAATCGTTTACTTTTTTAGCAATCATCTTTTGTCCTAAAATAGAAGAAATTTCTATTTCATTAATTGTTTTATCATTAGAAATAGTAAAACTATTTTTTACAGGATTTGGATAATAATTAAAATTATTGAAGTTAAAATTTGGATTGTTTAATGCCGCTACAAATTCAGTATAACACGTATCGGTTACAATTGCAGGATTAAAATCAAAGAAAATATCGGCATAATTTGGAATAATATCACCAACAGCATAATCAGGTTTTGGTTTTATTTGAAAACTAATATAACCATGACCGATTTGAGTATTTGGTTGAGATGGAGGTAAATTTATTCCATTGAATCTCCAGTTTAAAACATTTCCAACTCTTTCTAAAAAATAAGTATTACTTGCATCAACCATTCTAATACTTGTTTCATCAAGTTTTGCATCTAAAACATCGTTAACTCTAATGTTTATTGCGTTAGCAGTTCCTGTATTTTCAAATCGAATAGTGTAATTTAAATAATCTGATGCAGAAAAGGTTGAATGTAAAATTTGTCCACCATGCGATTCTGTTTTGTCGTTTGGATCGTATGAACCAACAATAGTTTGTGTTAAACTTCTAGAATTATTACTTATATTTAGTTCAGAAGATGCTATTGTTCCACTAGCATTATTAGTAATTTGTTGACCCAATGTAACAATTGGAATGGTTGGTACTAACATGGTTACATCAATAAATCGTTGTTCATTTGGCAATAAGTTAGTAAAGTTAAATGTAAAACCATTACTTGAAGATGTTATTCCTGTTTGCGAAACATTAGTAATGTTCACAACATTATTTTTGTTAAAAGTAATAGTTCCTGAAATAATAGTTTGTGTACCTTGATTTTTATAAGATAACCTATTCGTATGAGAAAAACCAGGATTAGGCAATTCAGATGTTGAGTACAATAAAATTGCTAAGTCTTGAAGAATTGTTACAGGTGTTAAAGCAAAATTATAAGTGGTTATACCAGAATTTATAGATACACTTACATTGGTATAGCTAGGTATTGCAATACTGTAGTTTGAACAATAAAAATTCAAGCTATAGATATTTGTTGGATTAGATTCATATATAGTATGGTTTCCACCTGAAGTGTAAATGTTATGGGTTACTCCTCCATTTATTTGATATTCAAAATATCCGAAGGCAACATTTTGTTCTAAACCATCTTGAAGTCCATTAGAATTTACATCAATAAATGCATTAAGTTTTATTCCGTCACTTACATTTAAAAAAACTATTTTTTCATTATTTACCGAGATATTTTCACTATTAATTGTTCCGGTAGCGGTTGCTGATGTTGTAACCGAACCATTATTGACATCTTCTTGAGTAATAATATGTAGTCCTGTAAAATTGGTATTATTAAGATTTTGTGGTGGCAAAGAAATGCTATTTCCAGAAAGAGTTGCATTAGTAACTATCATGCTAATATTATCAATTGAATAGTTTAAATCGGCGTTGTTAATTAAATATGAGTATTGAATTATATCTCCAACAGAAACATAACTATCGGCATTATAATCTTGATAGTTGCCATTAATTTGCAACGCAAGTGGAGGCAATTTTACAATTGTATAAGAATAATAACTATTTGGATTTGAAGGATTTGGAGGACAACTACCACAAGGTGTTGGATCTGTTGAATCATCTGTTACATTCTGACCACTAGTTGAAGTTGCGTTAATAGTTGCAAAATTATAAACATAACCATTTAAAATATCTTGGTTAGTTAGTTGATAATTTGAAATTATTGGTGCGCTATACTGACCAACATTTATCGAACTAACATTATTAATTAACGAAATATTACTGTAACTAATTGAAGAAGAATATAAAGTAACATTTCCACCATTTATAGCAATACTTGTATAACGTATTGTGTCGTTAATATCAACAGAGCCGTTATTATTACTGTCAATATATTCTCCATCCATTTGCAAATAAACACTTGGTTGTTGTGCTATAAGAACATTAGTACATGTAGGACAATTTAAGAAAGTAATAACATAAGGAGTTGGGTCAGTAGTAGATGCATAAATAGTATTACCATCAACATCAGTTGCTGCAAAATTTGAATAATTACTTACAAATCCTTGGTCAATGTCTGCTTGCGAAAATGTATAAGTATTTGTAAAAGAAGTACTATTTGATTCTCCTTGAATTAAAGTTATTGGTCCGCCAGATAATGTTTCAATATTTCCTTGAATATTTGATGTTCCTTGAATATTTGATAGAGTAGCCGTACTTGCTGAACTTGTATTGGTAATTGTATAATTATATACAACTGTATCTCCAGGATTTGCACCAGGTGGTGAAGAACTATCAATATATATATCTTCACAAGTAACAATAAATGATGCATTTGTAACAATTACTGTTACAATTGCTATTTCACAATTGGTTGGATTTGATATTTGACAAATTTGATAAGTTAAATTATAAGTTCCAGCTGATATTCCTGATGATATTGATAATGTTCCATTATTATTTAAAATGATGTTTGGATGTGAGCTAACAATCATTGTTAAATTAATCTGAGAAGTATTAATTGATGCGCCATTAAGTGTATCATTTGTTAATACATTAATATTAGTTGTTGTAGTTGTGGAAGATGAAACTGTAATTGGTCCATCATCATTCGCCACAATTTGCCCAAATGAACTAAAACTAATTAAAAATAAAAAGGTTAAAGTGTATATTTTTTTCATAATCTATTCCTTAATTACTTTTAAAGTTTTTTCTTGACCGTCACAGGTAACTTTCACAAAATAAACTCCGTTAGAAAATTCAGATAAATCTAGTTCTGTTTGCAAATCGTTTACTTTTTTATCCATCATTTTTTGTCCTAAAATAGAAAAAATTTCTATTTCATTAATTGTTTTATCATTAGAAATTGTAAAACTATTTTTTACAGGATTTGGATAATAATTAAAATTATTGAAGTTAAAAGCATCTGTATTTAAATTGTTGACTACTGTTGTGCTAGCAGTATTTGTTGCAATTGGAGCATTATAATCAAAATAAATATTAGCAGTATTCGGAATCACATTTCCAACAGCAATTGTAGCAATTGGTTTCACTTTATACGAAATATAACCATGACTCAAAGGTTCATTAGTTGTTCCAGGTAAATTAATTCCTTCAAATAAAAATTCATTATGCCCATTTTTATTTTTTACTCTACAGTTATGACTTGTGTTTATTAATTGAAAAGTACTCCAATCTAATTTTGCATCCATATCATTAACAACTTTTATGTTTATTGCATCTGAGGTTCCAACATTTTGAAATCTTATGGTGTAATGTAAATAATCTTGTTGTGCTTGATTTAAGGTAATATTTGCACCTTCGTGAACTACAATATCATTTGGATCTTGTGAATTTACAGCCGTTTGATTAATGGTGTTTGTATTATTTAATGGTGTTGCATCAGTTGCAACAGGAGTTATCGTTCCTGTAAAAGTTGCAATATCACCTAAGTTTACAGTTGGTGGTGTAAATACTGAAAATTTCGTATTGCTAATTAAGCCGCTTTGAAAAGGTGCCAAATTCGAAATTGTATATGTTACAGTGTTTGCTGTTGTTGAATTTGGTGAAGGTGAACTACTTAAAAAAGACATTTTAGCATTGTCAAATTGCATTGTTATTTGAGCACTTAATGTTGTGCTACCATTGTTTTTATACCAAATAGTATAAATAACTGGTAATCCTGGAATAACATTTCTAGTAGGAATTAAAATGATTTCTAAATCATTTACATTAGTATTTGTTGTTACACAAAAATTTGCAGCTGTTGTAGTTCCTGGCGTACTAAAATTAAAAACTTGATTGACTGGCGAAACCGTAAAATAGGTTGGTAAATTGACAGAAACAGTATTAATTCCAAAATCGCCTATTAAATAATATTGACCCGAACCACCATATCCAGTATAACTATTATAAGTTGAAGTTCCATTTACATTTTTAACACTAATGCTATTTAATAGAGCATCACTTGCATCGCAACCATTGTTGTTTGCATCAAATCTTACTGTGCCTAAAATTCTGTTTTTGAAAACTACAACATAAGCATAATTTGCATAACAAGAACTTGGATTTGAATTATCACATATTTGATAGGGAATGTAATAAGTACCTTCTAAAACATTTCCTATAGAAATTGTACCATTGGCATTTAATGTAAATCCAGGAGGTAAATTTAATCCAGTTACAGTAACTTGAGATGCATTTACAGGATTTCCATTTAATGTGTCATTAATAAAAACACTTGCAGTTGTTGTATTGGGATAATTAGAAGCACTAAAATTATCATAATTGGCAATAATATTTGAACTACCTGTAACGACAACCAAAGCCGATGCAGCATCGCAATTAATAGGATTTAAAACTTCACATATTGAATAATTGACAACATAAGCACCTGGACTTGTACCTGCCGCAATAACAATATTTCCGTTGTAATTTAATGTTATTCCTGATGTAGAACTTATAATATTTAAAGTCACTTGAGATGGAATCGCAAGTATACCACAAACGGAATCATTAATTAATACATTTCCAGCAGTTCCTCCAGTAGTGTTGCTAATTGGATTTAAATTAAAATCATCATTAACTGCATCGATTGGTGCTCCGTAAACAAATATTGTAAAATATCCAAAATCGCAATTTGTAGGATTTGCAATATCACATATTTTGTAGGTAAAAGTATAAGATCCTGCTTGTGATCCGTTAAATATAATTACATCTCCAGTGTTTTCGTCAAAATTTATCAACCATGGATAAGGATTGTCTACAAGTGTAACAATTACATTTCCACCAGCATCAGCTTGAACTCCGTTTAACGTATCTGGTTGACCATTATTGTTAACCAATACATTAACTTGAAAACCACCATTACAGTTACTTGTTGCGAAAGTATCGTCATAAGCAACAATCTGTGCATGGGATGAAAGACTTAAAAGTAGGAATAAAACGAAAGTGTATAATTTTTTCATATATAAATGTTTATAATTCAAATATATAAAAAACATTTGTAAGAATTATTGTTAAACGAGAATTTTTTTTTATTTCAAATACAAGCAATGATTATAATAATCAATAATTGCTTTTCCATCAAGTAAAATATCGGCACCAATAATTCCATCAACTGGTTTTGCCTTGTGTTGTGTTAGCGCAAGATTTACATGAGATAAATCGAAAATAACTAAACTAAAATTCGTGTTTTTCCATCTGCCAAGTTGCAGTATATTTTCTTTGGCTTCTTGTGTAAACATTCCTGTTGCTCCAGCACCAGCTGCTTTGGTTTTAGATTTGGTAGCTTTTAGAGTGAATTTATCTATACTTTCAAAGCCAACACAACTATTGCTTGCGCCAGTATCAAGAATAAAGTTTCCTTTTATGCCATTTATACTTGCTTTAATTAGTAAGTGTTGGGTTTTAGAAACTTTAAAATTTATTTTTTTGTAGTTATTCTTTTTTAGAATTTCTTGAATGGCTTTCATAGTTGTTACTCAAAGGTTCACAAAAGTTTTTACAAAGATACAGTAAGTGTTTTCATTTTTTTAAGATACTTTGTGTCTTGATTTAGCAACTCTTTGCAATATTTTATAAGTTAAAAAAGCTAAAATAATTCCACTAACAATCCAAATCCACATGAAATAATTATTTGATTCTTGGTTTTCTAATGTTCCATAATATACAAAAGCACTCCAATAATATGGAGATTTCTTGGCATTTGGTATTGATGAATCTTTTAGAAAATCTAATTTTGCTTGATGATTGGCATTAAAATAAGTATCTTTTTGTTTTAAATGAATATAAAATTTTTTCATTAAAACAGAGGTTGTATAATCGTTTACCTTCCATAACGATAACAATAAATTTTGTGCGCCAGCAATCTGAAATCCTCTTGCAACACTCATCGCACCTTCGGCTTTATAGAGTTTTCCAATTCCGGTTTCGCATGCACTTAATACAACAAGATTTGGGCTAATGTCTAAATTGTATAATTCAGAATAAAAAATTTCTTTATCGTAAAATTTTATACTTGATGGTTCATAAATATCGCCAGAATTGGCATGTGTTGAAAGATGTAAAATAGAATAATTGACAGCGTTGGTTTTGAAATTTTCAAATGTCGCTTCGTTTCTTGACAGGTATTTTCCTTTAAAATTCTTTTCAATGGCTTCCATTTCTTTTTTGGAAAATGCCAATTCTAAATTTGAGTTTTCAAATACTGGAAATACTCCTAAAACAGTTTCTTTTTCAAATTTAGATGTTTCATCGAGCTTATTGAATGACAAATAAAAACATGCCGAATTGTTATAACCAATATTAAATTTTTTTAACAAATAACTCATTTTGGCAAAGTTAGTTGTAGTTGATTCTTTAGTGATTAATGCTTCAAAAGGCAAAAAATTTAATATACCATCAGGAATTATAATTAGGTTTTTATTTGTTTCAACTTTTGGAAGTTTAAGCATTTGATACATTAAAAAACCATCATGATTATAATTTGAAACATTATTAATTATCTTCTCACTACTTGTAAAATAATCTAAAAAGTGAAGAATTTTTGAAGTTGAAACGCTATCAATATTGAAAGATTCTAATTTAATTTTATTGCTTTCTATTGTAAAAATATACATTTGATGCTCACCATAAAAATAAGTAACCAAAACGGCTTTGTCTTTTTCTAGTTTAGAATATAAATCTTTTATTTTCAAATCATTGTTAACTTTATTTTCTTGTTTGACCTCTTTAGATTTTAATAAAAGCATCAACTCATTTTGTTTTTTTATGGCTTGATTTATTAATGTAATATCGGCATAATTTCCTTTTTGTTGTTCTTTTATAATAGTGTTATTCCAATCTTGAAGTTGTTGACGAATTAGTTTTTCTTCTCTAGAAAAAGTTTTTGAATTTGATTTATAATCTTTTAGCACTGATGATTTCGTTGCGTCAGATAGCAAAAAAGCATTTTCAATATGAGCAGTTTTTTTATCTTTTTGAAACAGTGAAAAATAAATTGAAATACATTTTTCAGTTCGATTTCGGTTTGCTATTTGATTAACAATTTTAGAATTTTCATATACCAAAAGTGATTGAAATAATTCTTCAATATAAAAACAAAGTTGATAAGCTTCTAATGCTTTTTTTGGTTGATTTTCTTCTATAAAAAGCGATGCTTGTAAGTCTAAAGCATCTAGCAAAGTTGTTTCCGCATAAAGTATATTCTTTTTTGGAAGAACCGATTTTGAATAGCTTGGAATTAATATTTTATATACATTTTCTAATGAAATTTGTGTTTCAATTAATTTATTGTTTTGATGATTTAAAAATGCTTCATCATAATATAGTTTTGCAATTGATCTTGGTGTATTATTCTTGTTTTTAAGAAAAGTTTCTTTTGCTTTTTCAAATAATTTAAAATCATTTTTTATCAAAGCAATATTTCTATAAGCATTTGATAATGATTCTGTTTTATTTGAATTTTTTAAATATTTTATGGAGAGTTCATAACAAGTTATCGCTTTGTTATTGTTATTTACAGCAAAATAATTATTTGCTAAATTATTGTATAAATCTCCTTTTTGATTGTCTGTTAACCGTTCAGATTTAATAGTTTTTTCTATTAAATTTATAGCTTCTATATGTTTTCCAGAAGAGTAATAAACACTAGATAAATTTAAAACTGCAGAAAATTTATGTGCAAATGCTTCAGGATTATTTTTCTCAATATTTGCAATATAAAAGTATTCTTTTATTATGTTTTCTGCATTTTCATAATCGCCAATTTTAGTATATAAATTACCCAAAGGTTTTAAGCAAGTTTCAATAATATCATAAGATTGAAGAGTAGTTTTGGATGTCTTATTTTGAAAAACTAACCACGCTTTTTCATAGTTTTTTATTGCATTTTGAGTTTGACCAAAAGTGTTTAAATAATATGCTTTGTTGTTATACAAATAGATAATTGCCAAAAATTCTTGTTTAGTTTTTGGATGAAAACTTTTTTCAGAAATCTCTAATATTTTTAAATTTTCAGAATTTGGATTGGAAGTAAAAAGGTCAACTGCATTGTAAATTCTATCTTCTAATGAAACTGTATTGCTTTGTGAAAAAGCAAGTTGAGTGAATAGGATGAAGAGTATAATTTTCAATAGTATTTATTTAAATGCGATTTATTCTTTCTTTTGTGACTTTTGAGTTTAAAAAATTAAAACTTCCAAATACCATAAAATTGCAAATAACTAAAGTCTTTTTCAAAGTTTTTGTAATATCTAATTCCAACACTTGGTCCAATTCTGGCTGCGCCAAATGTTATATCAGCAAAAACACTTGTTTGCATTTTTTCAAAAGCATTTATACTTGTTTTTGTTGAGTTGTTTTCTTTTAATTCTGGAATTTCATTTCCTGGAGCTGGTGGTAATGTGGCGTCAAAAATGGCTTCGTAATAAGTTTTTGTTCTTGTGTTTTCTTCAGTTTGATTTAATAAAACAGAAAATTGTGGTCCAGCACCAACACCAATAAAATTGTTTATGTTGTATCTTATTGAAACAGGAACAATATCTAAATTACTTTTTGTGACTTTACTAGAACTTGTGGTTTCTGTAAAACCAGCATCAAGTGCAGTACCATTATTTAAAAGAATTGGTGGCGTAAATTGTTGAAAAACTAATGGAGTTTTTTCAGATGCACCATTTACATTAAATTGACTGTAATACAATTCAGATTGCCAATAATATTTAAAAGATTTATAAGGAGAAATTGTAGCTCCAATAAAATAACTTTTTGGTCTTTCTGTTTGTGGATTATCAGGATTTGATTGTCCAACTTCTCTTTTGGAATATAAATTATAACCTGTTCTTACTCCAACAGAAATTCCTGGTTTAAATCTTGTAGTAGCATAATTAGTAATTACAGGATCATTTTTATCAAAGATAATTGCTGTTTTACTTCTAGTTTTTTCTTTATGAAAATCTTTGGCAAATTTCATAGAATATTTTACAAATCCTTTGGTTGAATCTTTTTCGGTTACATTTTTTTGTTGACTTCCAGGAATGTAAATATTTTTGAATGTAAAATGAATTTGCTTTTCTTTTATGATTGTGTCCAAACAACTAATTTTCACTTCTTCTCCTTTTGGACAAATTGGACATTTTGGATAAGAATCAACAATTTTTAATGTTTTTTTGTCAAACATATCTGGAATATCTGTTTCTAGTCTAATCATTGTTGCTGGACCTTCACCGTCGTTTTGAAATCTGGTTTTAAAATTTATTGTTTTAAATCTCACCGTTCTATAGTTCATGAATGTTGCATTACTTGACATTTTATTAGGATCATGAGAAGTTACAATTTCCATTTCAAGGGTTTTCTTCTTGTGGTTTTTATAATTTCTATCGGGCACAAAAATCCCTCTCATTCTAACGGTTGCACTAGTGTCTTTAATCATTTCTGGAGTTGTATTAAACGTCATAAAAACATTGCGCGTTTCCTTAGCGTTCATGTTATCAAACTCTAAAATTTTTGAATCTGAAAATAATGACTTACTTTCTAAAAGTGTTAAATCTAAATTCTCATCATCAGTATTAAAATTGTTTTTTAATGATGGATAAGAAGTATTTGATGCCAAACTTTCATTAGAATTATTATAATCTTCAACCATTGCTACACCATTTTCTAAAACTTCTTTCTCGCCAAAGTGAGTTCTAGTTTCTAGCAATTCAAAATTTTTATTTTTAAATTCCTTGTCGTTATAAAACAAATATAATTTACCATTAGCTAAATAATCCAATGGATTTTGATAACTAAAAACCACTACAATTTCTTCATCAGGAACTGGCTCACGATTTTTAAATAATAGAATGGATGTAGTATCAGCCAAAGATGCTATTTCAGTAAAATTGGTATCAGTAATTTCATTTACAGCTACAATTTTAGGTCTAGTTTTTGGTGGTTTTCCGTTGTCATAATTATTGGTAACAGATAAATTGACTTTATATTCGGCTTTCTTTTTATATACTTTTTTTGGTTCTATTTCTTTGCTAAAACTACCATCGCCCATTTCCCAAAAATAACTGTAATTGGCTTTTGGCGCTCCAGCAACTTGAATTAATGGAGGAGTTTGAGCTTTAAAAGAAACTAGATTTCCTTTTTTATCATAACCAATTGTAGCGCTTCTGGTTATGGTATCTTTTACTTTGGTTTGCGAAAAAGAGAAAAGAGAAAATGGTATTAAGAATAAAAAAAATAAATTTTTCATTTATGGTTTGTTTTGGTTGGTTCAATAAAAATATAAAAAAGCGATGAATAAATCACCGCTTTCTCAAAAAAACTAACAATTTAACCTAACTATTGTCTTTATGGTAGTGCATTTATTGCTGCTACTAATTGTGCTTCTGAGCCAAGAGTTGTTTCTGCAAGTGTAAAAGTGTAAACATCTCCAGCAGCAATTGTTGCAGCTTTTATAGCATATCTCCATTGTCCTGCTTCTTCTGTAGCAAATATTACATGACATTCTAATCCTATTGGAATTTGTCCATAATGTTCAGAGAATTGATTTGTGCCAGCATTAAAAGTATCTAGTTTTGCAAGTGTATTGGCTTCTCCATCATAGTGAAGATAAACTGCACTGTTTTCAAAATTATATCCGCTTGGTGCTTCAGAAAGTATCATTGTTCTTGGTCTTGGATCACTATAAAAACGATCTACATTTGTCCATCCAAAGTTGCCAAAAAAAGCATAGTATGGTGCGTTTGCTCCAGTTCCTTCTACAAAAACTCCGTTTTGCCCAGCTGGGTTTTCAACTTGTTCATCCCAATCAATGTTTCCTTGGTCATCAATTAATCCATCCCAAAGTGTCATTTCAGTATCTGCACCACCAGTTAATGTTGATGGAATTATTAATTGCATGTTACAAGTAATATCAAGTTGAACTCCACCTTGCGTAGCATTTATATAAAATTCTCCTCCAGATATAATTAATGTCATGTCACCATTTGGCATTTTTCCCATTGTTGTTTTGTCTGTTACTAACATTGTACCACCATCAAAAACTTCTGCATATTCTACATTTACTTGTCCTGTAACTGGATTTCCGTTTTTGGTTAAACAACTTCCGTTAATTGTAAATTGTACTCCTTTATCAGTTGTAAATGTTGTTGAACCATCTTCGGCATTGAAGGTAAAGGTTTGAGTAATATTTGCCAAAGCATCATCTCTAAGTGAAGTGAAAGCTGCCGCAGTTGGAGCATTGTTTTGATTGTTGTCATCTTTTGAACAACTTGTTAAAGCTATTGTAGCTAAAAATAATAATCCGATTTTTTTTAAATTTTTCATAATTTCTAAGTTTTAAATTTGTTTTTTAATCTGAATTCGTTTCAGATATTATTGTTTTATAATGTTATATCAACTGGGTTTAAAATTTGTTACCCTAATAATTTGTTTTTTTTAATTTACTAGTAATATCCAAAATCTATAAAAGGAATTCCGTAGTTTACTAAAGGTCCACCATTTTGATAAAAATTAGCTCCAGTTATTGTCATGATACCAAATGTTTGAGGAAAACTCACTAATGCTCCAGGTTGATTGACAACTCGACCAATTATATTTCCGAAATTATTTCCAGCATTTACTAATAACATTGTTCTTCTAATTTTGTAGGGTTGATTAGCAACAATAGCTGTTGGAGTAATAGAAACATAGCTTGTGTTTACAGATGAAAAAACATGGTTTCCAGAATACACTACTGTGTTAGAAGGATCAACAATCTCCATAAGATAAGGTGTTGCAGCAATAGCTGTTTGACTTTGATAACCAATGCTACAAATGGTTTGATTAGCAGAAAGTGTAAAGGTATATTCGTGGATTTCAGTATCAAATGTATTGCTGTTTTGATGTCCAGGCAAGGCAACTACTGTACTGTATAATTGACTAAAAGTTGTGTTTATTGTAGTACATGGTGGTGGTGGCGGTGGTGGCGGAGCACAATTAGTGATTGTAAAAGATACTAATAATAAAAGAGCTAATGTGTGAATTGAAGTTTTCATAATTTCTAAGTTTTTAAATTTTTTTAATCCGAATTCGTTTCAGATTCTGTTTATATTAATTTTTGTTTTATACTATTATATCAACTGGGTAACATTTTTGTTACCCAGTTTTTGTAATTTATTTTTCAAAATCTGCACTTTGAATGATTTTATAGGTCAACACATCTCCTGTGCTTACTAATTCTATCATTAGTTTTGCTTGAGTTTCAGAGTTTGAAAATCCTCTTGCTTTTCCTGTTGAGGTTTCAACTTCCCAAAAGAATAATCTTAATTTATTGTCGGCAACTTCTTCTTTTACTTGAAAGAAACTTTCAATCTTGCGGTCAAGTACGACTTCACCAACTGTTACTAAGTGTATCATTTTTTGTGCTTCTTCTAGTGAATTTGCAGTTCCAGAATAATTTCCTTGAGTAGTTTTTACATTCCAATCATAAACTTCTGTAATTTGATCTCTTGTTAAAGTAGAAGTTGTTTCGATAATGTTTGAAGTTGGTGTTACTTCTTTAGCATTAATGTTTGAAAATGATAATGCTACAATTGCTAATGTTAAAATTGATTTTTTACTCAAGAAGTTAACATTGTTTTTTTGGTTTTCGTGAATCTTTGATTTCATGATTTCTAAGTTTTAATGTTTTTTATCTGAACTCGTTTCAGATTCTAATTTTGTTTTCTATTGTTATATCAATTAGTGTTTTAAATTGTTACCCTTAATATTTGAATTAAATTTCAAATTTATTATTCTGAGCAACTAAGGAATCTAAAACACTATTTCAATTAACTTTATATTACTATATCACAGAACATTAAAATTTGTTACCCATTAAATCTGAATTAATTTTAGATTCTCTTTTACTGTCTTGCAAATGTTTATAATATTGTAATAAGAACATTCAGTTGAATCACCAATTCTATCTAAGTTAAATCACCATTTTTTGTAGTATTGGTTAATTATTTTTACATTAGCAGTAAATAAGATACTTATGGCAGAAAAAAATCTTCATCCAGATCAAATGTATATTGATGGTTTAGTTCAAAATAACTCAAGCGTTATACAATCTATATATAAGAAGTTTGCTCCAAAAGTTAAAAACTACATTAGAACCAATAGTGGCGATGATGATCAAGCTCAAGATGTAATTCAAGAAGTACTTATAACAATTTATAATCAAGCAAAAACTAACGGATTACAATTGAGTTGTCCGTTTGTCGCTTACTTTTTTCTTCTATGTAAAAGACGTTGGTTGAATGAATTAAAAAAATCATCTAATAAAGAGGTAACATTACAAGATGAAAATGTATCTATAGATGAATCTGTTCAAGAAATGACATTTCAAACCGAAGTTTTTGATGAAAAACAATCTTTATTTGATGAAATGTTTCAAAAACTTGGTGAAAAATGTCAAGAAGTACTCAAACTTAGTTTTGTTACAAAAACTATGGAAGAAGTAGCTGAAAAACTTAATGTAACCTATGGTTATGTTCGCAAGAAAAAGTCGATTTGTACAGGTCAATTAACAGAAATGATACAACAATCACCTAGATTTAGATCTATTAATTACTAAGGTTATGAAAGAAGAATTATACATAAGTTTTGAAAGCTATCTAACTAACGAAATGCTTCCTGAAGAAAAAATTGCTTTTGAAGAAACACTTCAAAATGATTCAGACATCAAAGAAAAGTTTGAGATATATAAAAATTTGAATAGTTTTTTAGAAAACAAATTTGATACTAAAACAATAGATTTTAAAGAAAACTTAAAAGCTATTTCTAAAGAAAATTTTAAAGAAATTAAACAAGATAAACCTAAAGTAATTGCTTTTAAACCATGGTATTATGCAGTTGCAGCTTCGGTAGCAATATTTATCGGGACTTGGTTTATGATGCAAGGAAATCCAGAATATGGTGATTATAATTTGCATGAAAGTGCAACTTTTACCGAAAGAGGAAGCATAATTAAAAATTTAAAACTTGCTCAAGAGGCATTTAATACCAAAAATTATAAATCAGCAATAACCAATTTCGAAATTGTTTTGAAAGATTATGACAAACCAGAAATAAGATATTTTTATGCAATTTCATTATTAGAAGAAAACAGATATGTTGATGCAGAAACAAACTTAAAAACATTACAATCTGGAAAATCGATTTATAAAGATAAAGCAACTTGGTACTTGGCATTATCAAAATTAAAACAAAACCAATTTGACGAATGTAAAAACTACATCAATCAAATTCCAGAAGATGCAGAAGATTATAATAAAGCTCAAAAATTATTAAACAAGCTAGATTAGATTTTTTATCTTAAACTTGTCATTTCGACGAAGGAGAAACCACATAATCTGAATAACTTAATGTGATTTCTCCTTTGTCGAAATGACAAAAAAAGTATTCTTTTGTGGCTTTTGTGTTTATTTTCTTTCACTACTTTTGCAACTCACAACTCACAACTCACAACTCACAACTCACAACTCACAACTCACAACTCACAACTCATAATGATACTTACAGATACACACACCCATTTATATTCAGAAGAATTTCATGATGATAGAACAGAAATGATTCAACGTGCTATTGATGCTGGTGTTTCACGATTTTTTATTCCATCAATAGATTCTACTTACACACAAAAAATGTATGCTATAGAAACTCAGTTTCCAGATAATATTTATTTAATGATGGGTTTGCATCCGTGTTATGTAAAAGAAAATTATCTTGAAGAATTAGCTCATGTTGAATCTGAATTATCAAAAAGGAAATTTTATGCAATTGGAGAAATAGGTATAGATTTATATTGGGATAAAACTACTTTAGAAATTCAACAACAAGCATTTAAGCATCAAATTCAATTAGCCAAAAAATATAAACTGGCAATTAACATTCATTGTCGTGATGCATTTGACGAAGTTTTTGAAGTTTTAGAAAGTGAAAAAGCAACCGATTTATTTGGAATTTTTCATTGCTTTTCTGGTGATTTTGAACAAGCTAAAAGAGCAATTTCATTAGGAATGAAACTTGGAATAGGAGGAGTTGCAACATTTAAACATGGAAAAATAGACCAATTTCTATCACAAATAGATTTGAAAGATATAGTTCTCGAAACCGATTCGCCATACTTAGCTCCAGTTCCTTATCGAGGAAAGCGAAACGAAAGCAGCTATACTGTTTTGGTAGCCCAAAAATTAGCCGAAATTTATCAACTTCCAATAGAAGAAATTGCCAGAATTACTACCGAAAACTCTAAAGTTGTTTTTGGGATTTAACTTTTAAGTACTAAAAAGTCATATTTTTTTTGTTATTTTGTTTCTATAAAAAAAATAAAAATGCAGAAATTCGACGCAATTCGTCCTTTTTATGATGCCGAAGTAAATGAAGCCATTTGTAGCTCAGTAAATCATCCAATGATGAAAGCAATAATGAACTTTACTTTTCCCGATGTTGATGATGAAGTGTGGAAACAACAACTAAGAAGAACACATTCTATTCGTGATTTTCAATGCAATTTTATTTATCAATCTGTTCAAAAAGTATTAGAAAAATCATCAGAAGGATTGACTACTTCGGGTTTTGAAAATTTAGAAAAAAATACATCTTATCTTTTTATATCCAATCATAGAGATATAATTCTTGATACTTCTTTATTAAATGTTTGTCTTTTTGATCATGGTTTGGTTATGACAGCTTCTGCAATTGGTGATAATCTTGTAAAACGAGATTTCATGAATACATTAGCCAAACTCAATAGAAATTTTTTGGTTCAAAGAGGATTGTCGCCAAGAGATTTATTGCAAAGTTCTAAATTAATGTCAGAGTATATCGGACAATTATTGCTTCGCGAAAACCGTTCAGTTTGGATAGCACAAAGAGAAGGAAGAACCAAAGATGGAAATGATGCAACACATTCTGGCGTGTTAAAAATGCTAGGAATGGGTTCTGACGAAAAAGAGGTTATAGATTATTTTAAAAAATTAAAAATTGTACCAGTTTCAATATCTTATGAATATGATCCAACAGATGCTTTAAAAATGCCACAACTTTTGGCCGAAGCAAAAGCTGAAACCTATATTAAAGAAAAAAACGAAGATTTTATTACACTTTTAAGCGGAATTATTGGTCAGAAGAAACGTATTCATATTCATGTTGGTGATGTTGTAAACACAGAATTGGATAAAGTTAAAATTGAAAATGATAATACCAACAAACAAGTTCAAGCATTGGCGCAAGTAATAGATGACTCTATTTTGCAATCCTACAAGTTATGGCCAACAAATTATATCGCATATGATTTATTGTATAAAACCAATAAATATAAAAATCATTACACAGAAGATGAAAAATCATTATTTGAACGGAGATTAGAATTGAAAATTGATTGTTCAAATGAAATAATGATGGAAGGTTTCTTGAACATGTATGCAAATCCTGTTGTGAATAAATCTAAATACGAGAATGTACTCTAAACCCAATATACTACTTATTTATACCGGTGGTACAATTGGTATGATGAAAGACTTTGAAACAGGAGCTTTAAAAGCATTCAACTTTAAAAAATTACTTCAAAAAATTCCAGAATTAAAACAATTAGATTGCGAAATACAAACTATTTCTTTTGAAAAACCAATAGATTCTTCTAATATGAATCCAGAAAGATGGATTCAAATAGCAACAATTATCGAAGAAAATTACAATAATTTTGATGGTTTTGTAGTACTACATGGTTCAGATACAATGTCATATTCGGCTTCTGCTTTGAGTTTTATGTTAGAGAATTTGGCAAAGCCAGTTGTTTTTACTGGATCACAATTACCAATTGGAGATTTAAGAACTGATGCCAAAGAAAATCTAATTACTGCTATACAAATTGCTTCATTAATTCAAAAAGGCAAATCGGTAATTCAAGAAGTTTGTCTTTATTTTGAATATAAATTATACAGAGCTAACCGAACTACAAAAATAAATGCCGAACATTTTAATGCTTTTACATCACCCAATTATCCGCCATTAGTTGAATCTGGAGTTCATTTGAATTTAAATTCTGCTATGTTTTTGCCAAAGCAAACGAAGAAATTTGTGGTTCATAAAGAAATGGATGATAATGTTGTTATCGTAAAAATGTTCCCAGGAATAAATGAATCGGTTTTATCTGCAATAATTTCAATTGCAAACTTAAAAGGAATTATTCTAGAAACTTATGGTTCAGGAAATGCGCCAACCGAAGAATGGTTGATTCAAACCTTAAAGAAAGCCATAAAAAACGGATTGCAAATAATAAATGTAACCCAATGTTCTGGCGGAAGCGTTACCATGGGACAATATGAAACCAGTATGCAACTAAAAAAAATAGGAGTGATTTCAGGCAAAGACATCACTACAGAAGCAGCAATTACTAAATTAATGTACTTGTTAGGACAAAAAGTAGCGCCAAATGTTTTTAAAACCATTTTTGAAACTTCTTTGCGAGGCGAAATGCAATAAACTTTGATTATTGCTAAATTTTATGGTTCTTTGCATTAACTAGAGAGATGTCCGAGTGGTTGAAGGAGCAAGCCTGGAAAGTTTGTATATGGGTAACTGTATCGTGGGTTCGAATCCCATTCTCTCTGCAAAAAATAAAATAATATGCGTTTTTATCAATCAATAATTTTCTTTTTGTTTGGATTGAGCGTTTTCGCCCAAAAAGATAGTATTGATTTTAATGCACTAGATTCATTGTATAGAGAAGATCAATTTTATATTGGTTTAACATTTAATAAATTACAAAACGCGCCCAAAGAATTAATTCAAAATAAATTTTCTCCAGGTTTTTTTGCAGGTTTTATTCGTGATATGCCAATTAATAAAACCCGAACATGGGCAATAGGTATTGGTCTTGGATATTCTTTTAATAATTATAACACCAATTTGTTTATTACAGAATCTACTAGCTCTTCAAGTTCTAATAATTATGATTTTGATACAACAGTTAGTTATGATAAAAACAAACTTTCGTTGCATTATATTGAATTACCTTTAGAAATAAGATGGCGTAATTCTACTCCAGAAAGTCATATTTTTTGGAGAATTTATACTGGATTTAAACTAAGTTATTTGGTTTATGACAAGTATAAATTTAGTAGTCAAGAAACAGCTTATAAAATTATTGGAAATAAAGATTTGAATAAATTACTATATGGATTTTATATAGCTGCAGGACGAAATACATGGAATGCGTATGCTTATTATGGAATAAATCCGATATTTAAATCAGCAAAAACAAACGGAAACCCAATAGAATTAAACACGTTTAATCTCGGATTGATGTTTTATATTTTATAGCCAAAAAAGCCATAAAACTATTTGAGGCAATACACCAACAGCAATTCCAATAATCAATTCTTCATTAGTGTGCGCTTTCATTTGCAATCTAGATGATGCTACCAAACCAATTACAAAAAAAAGTAATGCAATTAAGAATACATTATTCATTTGATTGTGCATGCTTAATCCGGTTACAAAAAAAGTCAATGCACTCAAAGCTATCATGTGAATACTTGCTTTAACATTAATAAACAATAAAATAAAAGCAAAAAAAGTGCTAATTAATCCGCCAAGAAAAAAATAAAATAGTTCGGGAAATCTATCTATTGTTACGCTTTTTGTAATTAAAATTATGGTTAATGCAATCTGCATAAGCAAAGGCATTTTTCTTTGATGCAAATCTGAAAGCATTATCGTATCTACTTTTCCATAAGTGCGAAGCAAGTAGAAAAATGATAATGGTAAAAAGAAAGTGATAATTATAATTTGAAACAACAATAAATAATTTTGAGCGAGTGTAAAATAATTACCAACAAAATTTATATAAAAAAGTGTTCCCAAAATTGGAATAAAAATAGGATGGAAGAGATAAGAAAAAAATGGAAGGATTTTTTTCAAGGTTAGATTTTTTGTTTTATATAATTATTTATTCAATTTAGATAGCTGAATCTGAAACAATCAGAAGTTTCGTGACATTATTAAATCTTCTTTCTCATTCGAGCCACAGGAATATCAAGCTGTTCTCTATATTTTGCAATAGTTCTTCTTGCAATTGGGTATCCTTTTTCTTTTAGAATCTCGGCTAATTGATCGTCTGGAAGTGGTTTTTGTTTGTCTTCATCTTCAATAGTATTCTGTAGAATTTTTTT
>NZ_JAYVFH010000299.1:0-10092 GCF_043773265.1 Flavobacterium sp.
TGTCGCGGCAAATTATTTTTACAAGAATACTCCAATTTCCTGTTGTGTAATGACATTCTAGAATTTCTGGTATTTTTTTTAATTCTTTTACTGCTTCTGAATTGCTTGCCGCTTTTTCAAGATAAATCCCTATGAAAGCCATAGTTCTGTAGCCCAAAACCTTATTGTTAACTATAAATTTTGAACCCGAAATTACTCCAGCATCTTCAAGTTTTTTTAATCGTTGATGTATTGCAGCTCCAGATATTCCAATTTTATTTGCAATTTGAAGAATTGGTTTTCGTGCATCGAGCATTAAATCTCTAAGAATTTCTTTATCGATTCCGTCAATTTCTATTTGTAGCTGATTGATTTTCATTTTTATAAATTTTAATCAAAAATAGGAATTTTGTTTTATATTTAAATCAAAAGTAGAATTTCACTATTTATTTTATATAAAAAAGAACCAAAACAAGTGTGTCTAAATTAATTTGTTTCAACCAATCTATCTGGATTATATCCAATATATGGCATTTGTGTTTCTTTGAAAATCACTCCAAATTCTTCAAGTTCTTTCAATATTGGAAGATAAACTTCTTCGCGAATTGGTAATTGTACTCCAGGCGTTTTTATGTTTCCGTTTAAAATTTGTAATGTTGCCATAGCAACTGGTAAACCAACAGTTTTAGCCATTGCAGTATAAGTTTGATCGTCACCAATACAAACCATTTTGGAGTCTATTTGGTGTTGTTCTCCATTTAGTTCGTAGCCAAATTTGTGATACATTACAATCATATCTTTGTCATTGGGTTGCAAAGTCCATGAATCGTTTAATATGCGTTCTAGAATTTGTGCTGGAGTTGCATTTTTAAGTCCAACAATTTTAGTTCTACTAAATAAATCTAAATCTAAAAGTTTGTCCCACATAATGTCATCTTGTTCAATATTCAAAGCCATTCGCATTTTAATTTCTACTGAATCTGTTGGATGATAAGGCAAAAAAGAATTGGTAAAATCTCTAAAACTCATAGTTTCTGAATTTTCCATAATGTAATTATCATCGGTCATACCAAGTTGAACAAACATGTTCCAAGCTTTAGAATATCCAACTCTGCGAATTGTACCTCGATATAAAGTTAAAACATCGTCTAATCCATAAACGCTTCTGTATTTTAAAGAATCGCGATTGGCATAAGCTTCAAATTTTCCAAAACCTTCAACTAATAAAAATTCAGTTCTTCGAAATAATTTATGATATGGAATGTATTTATATTTTCCTTCTTGAATAAATTTTGCTGCGCCACCTTGACCTGCCAAAACCACATTTCTTGGTGCCCAAGTAAATTTGTAGTTCCAAAGATTATTGTCACTTTCGGGAGCAACTAATCCGCCACAGAAGGATTCGAATAAAATAATTTTTCCGCCTTTATCACGAATTTCATCGATTATTTTCATAGCACTCATGTGATCAATTCCTGGATCGAGACCAATTTCATTCATGAAAATCAAATTATTTTCTTTAGCCGCGTTATCTAAACTTTGCATTGCATCTGAAACATAAGAAGCAGTAACCATGTGTTTTTTAAATAAAATACAATCATTTGCAACTTCAATATGCATGTGCGCAGGTAACATAGAAATTACAATATCGGCTTTTTTTATTTCTAAATGACGTTGTAATTCGTTATGAATATCAAGTTGAATTGCAGTTGCATTTTTATGATTATTAGTTTTTCTTTGCGCTAATTCTAATGATAAATCTCCAATAGTGAGGTGCAAATTTTGCTCATCAGATTTGTTTAGTAAGTATTGAATTAACGATGAAGCAGAACGTCCAGCTCCAATAATCAAGATATTTCTCATGGTGTTATTATAATTGAAAATGCAAATCTAAAGAAATTTCAATAAAAAAATTCCAAAATCCAATATTGATTTGGATTTTGGAATTTAAGTTATTAAGTTTTCAAATTTATTCTAAACCTTCTAATTCTTCCAGCTCTTTTTTAGCTTCTTGTTTGATTTCTATTTTTTCTTTTTCAAATTGTTTATCAACAGCTACTTCGTCTTTGATTAGGAAAGTTTTAAACAAAACTACTGCTGCACAAAGGTAAGTTATAACAAAAATTAGTTTTGGTAATTTTCGCTGATTTTCATCAGATTTAATAAAGGTTATTATTAAACAAATTGATGCCAAAATTATAGGGGCAAATGCAATTGTATCTAGTGGTAAAGCCGAAAACAATATGCTCAAAAGAGCAAAAAATACGGATAGTATTAAAAATAATTTTCTCATGTTTATGCTGAATTTTGTTCAGTATTAAATTCCAGTTGCAGATGTTAATTTTAATTCTCCAGTTCCAACAGGAATACTAAATTTCATTAAGACAGGAATTTTTTTAGCATCTGCGGTTAAATAAATTAAGTTTTTATCTTTTCCTTTCAAGACATCGGTTTTAGCACCTATAGAAAATTTATAGCATAATTTTTCGCCAAGATTTCCAGCCGAAACAGTTTCAGTTCCTAAAAGTTTAAGTGTAATAGGTATTTGTTTTTCGTCAAAAACAATAGTGAAAGATTGACTTTGACCAGTTTTTATTTTTGATAAATCTAAAGTTCTCAACTTATACATTATTGAAACCACATCTTGAGTAGTTGCTCCAATAGCAAATGTTTTTGTGGTTTCTGGCTTGTTTCCTTTTTTAGCAGTACTAGTTACAGAATTTCCTTTAAAAGCATATTTTTCTTTCTTTTTATATCCACCTTCGTCAATACTTCTTTTATATAAACTTGGTTTTAATGTAGTTGGATTTACATATGATTCATAAATATCACGAATCTTAAAAAACTTATCCCATTTACTAAAAGTTGATAACTCGCAATATAAATGCAAATATGAATTTTTGGCAGTAGCAACCGTTTCTGTAGTCATTGTTACTTGTGCAAGTTGCGTCATTAATCCTTTTAAATTGTAGGAACCAGCATAAACTAATGTTTCGCCAGAAGGAACAACAACTGTTTTCTTTACTGTAAACGAGCATAAAATCAATAGAGTAGCAGTTATATATAGTATTTTTTTCATTTTTATTAAATATGGCGCAAATATAAAATTTTAAAATTGTTATAATCTAAAAGAAAACATAAAAATCCTAACGATTTAAATACATAAACTGATATTTTTGTATTTAATTATATTTAATATCACTTATGGATAAAAAAATTATTATTGTAGCTTGTTTTTTTGCAATAACTGCAATCATTTTAGGTGCTTTTGGCGCTCATGCTCTAAAGAATTTGTTAACATTAGAACAATTAATGACATTTGAAACAGGAGTTAAATATCAAATGTATCATGCTTTATTTTTGCTTTTCTTAGGATTAAATAATCACATCAGTATAAAGTCAAAAAAAACGATTTTAATAGTGACAATTTTAGGTATTACTTTATTTTCGGGATCAATATATTTGCTTGCTACTAATGGTTTAACCTCATTCGATTTTAGAGTAATTGGAATTATTACACCAATAGGAGGATTACTATTAATTGTGGCTTGGAGCATTTTGTTGATGCAAATTTTAAAGAAAAAAGCATAAAATTTAATTAAACTATAACGTTGTATTAATTAATTTTTACCTTTGCCTTCTAATTTTTATTGCAACAAACTAATTTTCTATGGATAATTACACCCAAATCACGAAATCGATTTCGCTAGAAGAATATGGAATTTTAAATGCCCAAGAAATTATATACAATCCATCATTTGAGTTATTATATGATGAGGAGTTAAATTCAAATCTAAAAGGTTTCGAAAGAGGACAGCTTTCAGGACTTGGCGCAGTTAACGTAATGACTGGAGAATTTACAGGTCGTTCACCAAAAGACAAGTATATTGTTAAAGATATAATTACAGAAAATACAATTTGGTGGAATTCTGAAAAAGCTGTAAACGACAATAAACCAATTTCACAAAACACTTGGAATGCTCTTAAATTAAATACAATTAATCAACTTTCAGGAAAAAAATTATTTGTAGTTGATGCTTTTTGTGGCGCCAATGAAAATACTAGACTAAAAGTTCGATTTATTATGGAAGTTGCTTGGCAAGCACATTTTGTAAAAAATATGTTTATTCGTCCAACAGAAGAAGAGCTTGATAATTTTGGTGAACCAGATTTTATAGTAATGAATGCTTCTAAAACTAGTTTTAAAGATTTTGCTGCACATGGATTGAATTCTGAAGTTTATGTTGCTTTTAATCTTACCGAGAAAATTCAATTAATTGGTGGAACTTGGTATGGCGGTGAAATGAAAAAAGGATTGTTTTCAATGATGAATTATTATTTGCCATTGCAAGGAATTGCCTCAATGCATTGCTCTGCTAATAAAGGAAAAGATGGCGATGTTGCAGTTTTCTTTGGACTTTCTGGAACAGGAAAAACAACATTGTCTACAGATCCAAAACGTGAATTAATTGGTGACGACGAACATGGTTGGGATAACGATGGAGTTTTTAATTTTGAAGGTGGATGCTATGCTAAAACCATAGATTTAAGTGCTGCTAACGAACCAGATATTTTTGCAGCTATAAAAAAAGATGCATTATTAGAAAACGTAACCCTTGATGCGAATGGAAAAATAGACTTTCATGATAGTTCTGTAACCCAAAACACGAGAGTTTCTTATCCAATTAATCACATTCATAATATTGTAAAACCTGTTTCTAAAGCTGGTCATGCAACCAAAGTTATCTTCTTGACCGCTGATGCTTTTGGGGTAATGCCACCAGTTTCTAAATTAACTCCAGAACAAACTAAATATTATTTTCTTTCTGGTTTTACGGCTAAATTAGCTGGTACAGAAAGAGGAGTTACTGAGCCAACACCAACTTTTTCAGCTTGCTTCGGCAAAGCATTTTTATCACTTCATCCAACAAAGTATGGCGAAGAATTGGTCAAGAAAATGGAACAACACAAAGCAACTGCTTATATGGTTAATACCGGTTGGAACGGAACAGGAAAACGAATTTCTATAAAAGATACGCGTGCCATTATTGATGCAATTCTTGATGGTTCAATAGAAAAAGCGGAAACCAAAATAATTCCAATTTTTAACTTTGTAGTTCCAACGTCACTACACGATGTTAATTCTGAAATTTTAGATCCAAGAGAAACTTATACAGATACGTCAGATTGGAATGTCAAAGCAGAAGATTTAGCTTCAAGATTTGTTAAGAATTTTGTTCAATATACTGATAATTCAGAAGGTCAAGCATTACTAAAAGCTGGTCCGCAATTATAGAATAATTAATAAACATAAAACTAACCAAAACAAAAAAAGTCTCGTTTTTAGCGAGACTTTTTTATTTTATAAAAACAAAATTTTTAATAAATTAAATTATTTTTTCATTTTTTGCCACATATTTTCATATCCTAATTCTATATCTGGAGAAACACTTTTAACAAATTCCAAAACTTTATGTCTGTCATTTTCTAATGCTTCAAATAATGAAGGAAAAGCGTCTATTTCTTCTTTGAAGAAACTAGTTTTGGACCCTTTTTCTTCAAAGGCATAAGAAAAATTATTCATTAAATATCTAGTTCTTTTTTTTACGATATAAAATTTACCCATTTTATTCAAATTGATACTTTCAGATTTGTTGAATGTTTTTTCTTTATCGTTCTTGTTGTAAAAAACTATTGTTTCTCCATCTGATTCAACAATTAGTCGTATTTGATTACTTGTAAAATAAATATAAAGTCTGGAGCAAATTAAAACTTCTCCAAAAACAAATATTAATCCAACTATTGCAATCCACCAAGAAAACCCGTCCTTAATTAGATTGCCTAAAAAACTAAATACTCCAATAGAACATAATAAAGCCGAAAGTATGTATAGAATGAGCTTATTACTTCTTTTAATTAAAATGATTTCAAATTTTTTCATAATTATTTTTTAATGGTTTTAAAAATGACCAGTTGCTATATAAAACATAAGCCAACCAATACAACCAATTGCCAATCTCCAAACTAATTTTTTTAATAGATCATTTGACATTGATTTTCCTTGTTCAAGATATCCATCTGTTTTGTCATTTGCTGTTCCAACTTTCTTTGATATTTTTGTGCCTGCAATAGCACTTAAAGATAATATATAAAGGATTGCAACCCATGCTGCATTGGCAAATCCAATGAACATTAATATCATGCCGATTATTGATAATGTATCCATGTTTAATTTTTTTAGATTTTCTATTTCAAAGTTTATTAAAAAGATGTTTATTGTTTTATGCTAGAAATAATTAATTTAAGGAATGAATCTATTTCTTCTGCTGTTTTTCCGTTCCCATAAATATTACTTGATACAATTAAAGTCAAATTAGGATTGTTAGGATGATTTAAAATATAAGTTTGAAATTTCCCTACCTTTCTCCAATCGTTTGAATTAATATTACTTCTAATATCAACATCATCTTTAAAAGTGTAACCTTTCAATTTGTTAAATTCTACAGATTGAAATAAGTTCATCATATCCATTTTTTTTAGTTCTTTGTTAACTTTATAGCTTAGGTTTGACAATCTAAACAAATTAGTTGAAGAAATATCTAATCCATTGATATTATCCCATGGAAATTCATATTTATTTGAGTCATAATCATTGAAGTTAACTTTGTTTCCTTTATTAGCAACAGAAACACCTTCATGTATAAAATCGTTTGCAAGTTCTTTTGGATTTAATCCAGGATAGTCATTACTGTCTAGTGCATAGATGCTAACATACTGTAAATTTTGGTCTTTGATTACATATCCTAATTCAGTTCCTTTTTCACCTAATTTACCACTTTGTTCTAAATCGATATCTCCCGGAATATTAGTTTTATCTATTGTCAAATCTAAATACGGCAAGAATAAATTTTTAGTATCCCAAATAGTGACATTAAAAACAAGAGGTTCTAATAATTGTACTTGAGGACCATATTCTCTATATCCTGTTTCTTGAACAACATAAAACCCTACTTTAACTTGTATTGTTTTTTCTTCCTCTCTACCATTTGCAGCAGTCATAATCCAATCTAAAGTGTTGCCTCGTTGAGGAAATTCTCCTTCGCCAAAAACTTTAAATTTCTTTTGAGCAGTTGTTGTTTTTAAGAAATCTTCAATTGCTATATATCCTTCTTTTTGAACAAACCATTGTTGAATTGATCTTTTTTTAGTATTAAGAAGATCAACATACAAAACACTTGCTCCAGAAATAACAGTAATTTTTTTAGGATTTTTGAAGCTAATCTGAAGTGAAGCTAAATCTTTTTTGGAAATTGTTGCACCTGATTTTACTTCTTTCCCATTGATAAAGGCAAAAAGTTGAGCTTGTGAAAAAGCAAAAGAAAGAAGTGATACTAATAATAGTAAACGATTGATTTTCATGTTTAATTTAATTAGAGTTAATTTTATATTTAAAATTTTAATTTAAGTTTAAAAAAGGTTGTTCATTAAAAAAAAAGGATTTCTCTATATTTTATAACAATAAAACAACTATTAATAAACTTAATTAATAGTTGTTTAGATATTTTAATAAACGTAGTTGTTTAAAACAAGGACGTTATTTTTAAACTGTAGTTGATTTTTTAAGATAAAGTGTATAGCTCATATAAGCGCAAGCAGATGCTATTGCTAAAGCTATAAAAGATATAAGAGCAATGCTTTTTGGGTTTGCTCCTGAGGTCATTCCTGCTTCAATGTCTGGAGCAATAAACCATAGTATTGCAGATAATACAATAACCACAACACTTATTTTTTTAACTAGATCTTTTTTCATAAATGCTAATACCACCATTATAAAAGCAATAATAGATACAATCATGCCTAAAATACCTGCATAATCTACTCTCCATTTTGCTGGAATTCCTTCTAAAGCTTCTTTTGCACTCTTTATTTCTGGCGAATCAATTTTATCAACATCAATACCTTGTTTTTTAAGTTCATCGATTTGTTGTTGTGCTTTGTCTACCAATGCGTAATCCATTCCTTATGTACGTGAATCAATATTCACTTTAAGCATTCCTGAACTTCCACCACCTATTAGGTATGCTAAAACCATAAAAACTAAAACTAATCCTCTCATAAATTATATATTTAAATTAAAAAAAATGTTACAGAATTAACAAATAATTCAATCGCAATATAAAGAAAATTTTAATAAATGTTAATTTTTTTATAATTATTTCTAAATATGATTTCAAGCATAAAGGAATATTGATGTTAAACTAATGAAGATTCGTTGAATTTTGTATGAAGTTTGTTTTGTTTTATTAAAAACAGTTTTTAAGTAAAACTATTAAAATTAAAAACGAACTATATCCTTTCTTTAATAAATTCATACATTTTTTTTAAATCTCCAACACATTCATTTTTAGAAATAGCAAAACTTGGAGTATTCTTTATTTGTGCTTTGGACAATGCTTTATAAACAAAGAACTGACCTTTATGTAAAGTATCAATATCTTTAAATTTTAATCGAATAATTGGATTGTCGTAATAACCTTTTAATTCAATAGTATCTATATTATTCCATGGTACAAATGCATTGCGCAAAGATTGTTGATTAATGAATACTCCTTGATTAGTGATGCCAAAAGCTGGGTTTCTTAAATCTTGAGAAAATCGTGCTAAAATTAAAAATACAATAAAAAACAATAAAAATAAAAAAGAATATTCAAATACAATTGTTGGCCATCCAAAGGTTGATAATTTGCCAGTTTTATAGCTTACATAACTACTTGTAAAAGTTCCGTAAAAAAGTCTAGATACAATCATTAAAACAAAACAAATTCCTATAATAATAGATAAATTTTTAATGCCTTTGTATAGTCTAGGAAAGTTGTGATTTGCAATTTCTATAAAATTTAAATGCTGCATTTTTACTTTAAATTTAATTAAAATTCTTTATTTCCAAATTTTATAAAAACTCAACACTCCTAATGCTATTAAAATAAACGACCAGTAAAAAACATTAATATAAAAAATAGAATGATCTGGTCTAACGGTTACTTCTTTGTTTTTTTTAGGATCATAATAAACTTTTCCTTCAGAAGCTTTCCAACCTTTGGCTAAAAAGAAACAAATAATTCCTGTTAAAAGAAATGCTGGTGCCAATGCTTTAGATTTAATAACTGATCCATTTGGATTTTCTTCAAATAGTAAATAACATATATACGTTATAATTCCAAAAATAAATAACACTAATATTCCTTTTCCTCTCCAAATAATCATATAAATAAGTTTAAATTAATGCTATTAGTAATTTGTAGTTTTTCAAATATATAAAAAAATCCCAAACTTATTAAATTTGGGATTTCTTCAATGAAAATTTTATTTTTTATTTTCCTTTATTGGCTTCGGCAACATATTTTTCTAAAGCCATTGTCATAGAAGGAGTTTCAGGTGTTGGAGCAAGAATATCAATTCTTAAACCATGTTCTAATGCTTCTTTTTGAGTTGTGCTACCAAAAACAGCTATTCTAGTTTCATTTTGTTTAAAATCTGGAAAGTTCATAAACAAAGATTTAATTCCAGTTGGACTAAAAAATGCCAAAACATCATAATAAACATCTGCTAAGTCAGACAAATCGCTCATTACAGTTTTATAAAAAACAGCTTGTGTCCAATTTATTTTTAAATTATTTAATGTAATTGGTGCGTCACCATTCAATTGGTCTGATGCTGGAAGTAGAAATTTTTCTTCTTTATATTTTTTGAAAAGCGTAGACATATCGGCAAAATCTTTTTGACCAACATAAATTTTACGTTTTCTATAAACAACATACTTTTGTAAATAAAATGCAATTGCTTCAGATTGACAAAAATATCTTAAATCTTCTGGGACTTTATAGCGCATCTCTTCGGCAACTCTGAAGAAATGATCAACGGCATTTTTACTTGTTAATATGATTGCGGTAAAGTTATTCAAGTCAATTTTTTGAGCCCTAATATCTTTCGCGCTAACGCCCTCTACGTGTATAAAAGAACGAAAATCAACTTTTACCTTGTGCTTTTGCTGTAAATCAAAATAAGGTGAATTTTCAACCTTAGGTTCTGGCTGTGACACCAAAATTGTTTTCA
>NZ_JAYVFH010000300.1:0-12223 GCF_043773265.1 Flavobacterium sp.
ACATACAACCCAAAAACAGGAAATGTAACCGCCAAAATTGTTGCTCCACAAACCAATGCCAACCATCCACTAGCATCACAATTACCGCAAAACACTGCTGTGCGTGTAAAAGTTTTTGTGTATGATTTTATACAAGATAAAATTCTAGATGCAAAACTACAAGAATCTGAATTTAATTTTCAAGAACTAAATTATAAAGCTACTGATGATTTATTAACAACTTCACCAGTAATAATGGGAGATTGGGATAAAATAGGATTGGTTGAAAAAGCAACCAATTTATTTTCAAATTTTTATTGGAGTAAAGATGCTTTAGGAACAAATAAAATAACTGGTTACGCAACTCAAGAGTTTCAAGCTAATTTAGAAGAAACAGTATATTTTCATATTTCGGTTAATAAAATTATTCCTGTTGGAACAACCATAAATTTTATATTAGTAGATTATGATACAGCATTATTTTTAGATATAGCAAATCCAGACGACGTTGAATTTGGAGGTAAAAAAATTGTAAAAAACGCAATTGTCATAAAAGGAGACAAAGAAAATAAAATTGTATTAAAACTTTATTTAGACCAAAGTTGGATTAAAGAACTAGAGGAAGATCAAGGACCTTTAAGAGATGCCGATTTAGATTTATATTGGGCTTGGAAATATAAAAACAAACCATACAATTCAAAAGAACATCAGTTAAGTGTTTATCCTTCAAAAACTACACTTAGGTTAATGCCGGCAATTGAAAAAGAAGGATATAATCTACCAGAAATTTATTCACATACTGGCGATATAATACTTTATGCAATTGAACTGTCGCCAGAAGGAAAAATTAAAAAATTTGTTTCTATAAAAATCCGAAATACCAAGACATATAAATTTAAAAAAGATTTAGATAAATTTATCAAAGAAATTTATACTGAAAACATCAATCTTGAAACGAACAGATTAGAAAACGCAAATTATTCAGTTGAAGAGGTTAACCATTATTTTAAGTTTAAAGAGAATGCAACTAAAATTTTTATTGAAGAAGAGTTATTAGAACAACCTATTTTAAAAGGTAGTAAACTAGCTCGATACAATTCTATTGCTAAAGTTTGGAAATTTGTTAAAAAAGCACCAGGTTTATTTGATAATTTAGATATTCTCCAACAAATGCGTGAGATGATACCAGAATTAAGCAGCAACAATGAGTTTAACATGCCGTCATTATCAACTTTTGTTGGATTTATACCAAGATTAAATGTGTACACATTGGTGTTTTCATTAGCTGAGTATCTTTTATTAGAACAAATAGAAGAACAAAACAAAGTGATAAACGATTCATTTTGGCTTAAGTGGCAAAATACTAAACGTCAAGGATTAGACAAAGTGTTGGCATTTATTGAAACACCTTGGGCGAAGAAAAATGAATTTAAAAAAACGTTTGTTATCCATGATGTTTTACAAAAATTATTTAAAGGTGAATTTAAAACTTTAGATAAATTAAGAGATAAAAGTTTTGAAAATGATGAAGAAAAAAACTATCTAGTAGTTACATATCGTGTAACAAACGAAAAACTGGACACCTTTATGGATATTGTAGACTGCATAATTATAATAAAATAGTATTATGAAAAACAATATTAAATTTACAGTAACTTACTTGTTGCTAACTAGTTGTTCCCAAAAAAATTATATTAAAGAAGTAATTTCAGAAAAAGAAGTTAGTATTTCATTAATTAAAACATATAACGAAACGTATTTCAACTTGAATGTTCCATTAGAATTTCATCTTGATTTTAATTCAGAAAAATTATACAGTGTAGGGCATTATTATATTAAAGGAAATAAATCGATGCTTGTAGGTGATGATTATTTATTATTTGATCTATATAACAATAAAAGGTTATTTTCATTTGATAGTTTTGGAGCATTTAATTACCCAACAAAAATTTATTTGTATGACAGGCAATTAAGAATAAGCAAAGAAGAAGTTTTAGAGTTGATAAAAAAATATAATCCAACAGCAAATATTGATAAACTTCAAACAAAAAAAGATACCATCAAATTAGTTTCTTATAAACAGTATCGAAAAGATAATCCAATATTCCTTGAAGAAATGCGAAAAATACCAGACTCACTGACTTTAGTTATTAGTAAATCAGGTAAAAAAGAAAATATACTCACATCAATAAAAATTGATTGGTAAAAATTTTTTTAAAACCGACATTTTAAAACAAAAGAGACTAATGATACCAGAGTTAAGTAGCAATAATAAATTTAACATGCCATCATTATCCACATTCTTTGGATTAATACCCAAAGTACCCAATATTGGTGTTTATGCCTTTGCCTTTTCACTTGCCGAGGTGTTAATTATGCAACTCAACGAGGAACAAGATAAAATTATAAATGAAAGTTTTTGGCTAGAATGGCAAAATGCAAAACGACAAGGATTGGAAAAAGTTTTAGCATTCATAAATACACCTTGGGCTGATAAAAATGGTTTTAAAAAAGTGGAAATAAGTAAAACAATCCTTGAAAATTTATTTAAAGGACAGTTAAAAAACTATAATGATTTATTTGACTCTAGTAAAATTAAAGATGAAGAAAAAAATTACTTTGTAATTGTTTATCGTATTAAAAATGATAAACTTGATACTTTTACTGATATTGTTGATTGTATAATAATTAATAATTAGCATATGAAAGTAATATATTTATCTATAATTTTAATACTTAGTTTTAGTTGTTCAGAAACTAAATATATAAAAGAAATTATTTCCAAAAGAAATGTTTCTATTGTAATTAGAGGTCAAGAAAGTAGCAAACAATATCTTATTTTAGTCATTCCGATAGAGTTTGAATTAAATCTTAATGAATCTAAAATTTATAGTGTCACTGAAAGATATTCAAAAGATAGTAATTATATGACACCAGATTATCCTGATATTTATGATTTAAATGGAAATGAATTAATGTCAACTTCTAAAGTAATAATGGGAGTTTGGGATAAAACCAAAATTACAGATTTAGCTTTTATTAAAGAAAAAATTATAAAACCTAAAACTAAAGTTAATTTTACAATTGGAATATTTTTTGATGGTACCGGAAATAATAGATTTAACTCTGAAAAAAATTATTACAAGAATCTATATAGATTAAATAAATTAAGTGTAAAAATACCTGACGAAGTAGAAATTAAAACAATCAAAGGTAAAATAAAAATTGATAATACAAGTAGTTATTGGAATCCTTACAGTAACATTACATTATTACATGATTTGTATGAACAAAAAAATATTTTTGGTAGTGGAATAAATAAAGATGGTACAGTAGATGTAGTTTTAAAACAATATGTAGAAGGTATTGGTACATTAAAAAATACTGTAGATGACTTTTTTGGTTCTGCTTTTGGTGAAGGAGAAAATGGAGTTATAGGTAAAGTTGCTAGTGGTTGTAATAACTTAGCAATTAACATAAGCAAAGCATTAAATAAAGATAGAGAAATTGCTTCAATAACTTTTGATATTTTTGGCTTTAGTCGTGGTGCTGCTTCTGCAAGACATTTTTGCAATGAAATTCTAGGAAGTGATTCTATAAAAGATTTAATGAAAAAAAATGATAGTTCTAGTGCTTTTATAAATCAAGGAAATACTAGAGTTGACAAAAAAATAAAATTTATACCAGTTGGTAAAAGATATACGTTAGGTTTATTAGGAAAAGCATTAAAAAATTTAAAAGTACAAAATGAAGTTAAAGAAACTTATCTAGAACAACCAAAAGTTACAATAAGATTTTTAGGTTTGTTTGATACAGTACTTTCTCAATTTATTGTTAAAGATCATTTAGGTAAAAAGTTAGATTTACTTGTACCTATTACAAGAATTCCTTTTGGTGTAGGACAAATAATCGAAACTAAACTAGATGTAATAAAACAAAATGTAGCCAATTTACCAATAAAAACAATAGTTCATTTTGTAGCAAAAGATGAATTTAGAGAAAATTTTGCATCAACAAAAATTAATGTAGAAAAAATAAATAAAGATAAAAATAGAAAAGGTTTTGAATATTTTTTTGCTGGTGTTCATTCAGATATTGGTGGAGGATATGCTGCGGTAGATAAAGACATAAATATTTTAGGTTTTGAAAAGAAAACTAATTTTTTGAATGATGAACAACCAAGTCCAACCAAACTTGAAAGTATTAGAAAATTCCACACAGATAATGGGTATTGTTTACAAAATGAAATTAACATTAATGAATTTAAGTTTATTGAAACCTCACCTGGAGAGGAACCAATTTTAGTTGTAGATTATCAATTAATTGCTACAAGAACTATTATACCTCGCTACTCTATAATTCCAATGTATGCAATGAAGGAACTTGCAGAACTTGCTGGTCTAGTCTTTAATGATGCAATAATAAATTCTCATCCTTATAAATATGAGTATAAAATTCCAACCAACCTTCAAGCTTACAGTAAAGAACTTTTAGAAAATATAAAAAATCTTTTTAACGGAAAAAAAGAAAAGAAAATGATAAATAAATTTTCTAAAAACAAGTACATGCATTTATCATCTAATTACAACGTTTCTAAAATAATTAAAAGAGAAGGTAAATCTATTACAGGAAATAATGAAATAGATAAAATTTTCTATATTAACTCTCCACATTACTCTAACAATGAAATATCATCCTATGTACGTGAAATATATACTCATAATAAGTAGTTTTTTATTATTATTAGTTTCTTGTAGAAATAGAGACGAAAATAAAATTGAATGGTATTCGGCTATGAGTTGTCCATCAAATTATATTATTGAAGGACCAACTATTTATTATTTTAATAAAGGAGAATTGATAAGTAGTGCTTCAACAACAACAGATATTTATGGTAGCTGGGGTTTTGGTGATGAAGCTAGAAACAATGGCAAAATGAGGATGCTACCAGACAGTGTTTCAGTAAATTATGGCGGTTTAAATAATAAATTACAAATGTGTAACTACGAAGGTGGTTCAATATTACCTTACGAAAAAATAAAAAATCTTTTTAAAAATGGTTTTATCGATTATAAAGAAAAGAAAGATTTTAGAGAAATAACGACTGGTATGGCACCAGGTGGTAAAATTTGTGTTTGGATTGATTTTGTAGAAATAAAACGATTTAAAATTAAAGAGATTAAAAAGTACAGTGATAGTTTATTAATTTCTGCGAGTAAAAAAGAATATGTAAATGCATATAATGAAACATTAAATTATTTAACTCACCATCCAATAAATTATTCTACTTGGGAACATCCAGATGCAAGATACGATTTAGATTTTGGGTTTTGCACATTAAGTAATAATGTTAAGTTTCATAATTGCTACTTTAACAGTAAAGAAGGCATTTTATTAACTCATTTTAGAGTTGGTACTGAATTTACAACTTGGGGAATTCCTTATGGTCAACCAATTACTGTTTTAGACTACAATAGTTATAGTCAATACAGTGAAAAAATTATTGTAAGAGATAAAAAAATGAATCTTCCTGTAGATGGAGTTTTTGAGTGGATTGTAGATAGTACAAAATTTTATAGTACTTGCGTTGTAATGCCCAAAGATTTACCACAACGTTTTACTAAAACTTATATAAACCCAAAAACAGGAAAAAAATGTAATTATAATAGAATTATTTTTGGTGTAGAAAAAGATGGTATACATTGTATAGTTTGGCTTGATGGTCCAGGAAAGCAAGAAAAAATTATACGTTTTAAAGGTTTACCTGAAAGAAATGATGGAGATGAAACAGTCAATCCTGGTGGTTATGCAACTGAAGTTGTTTATTATTAAAAAAAACCGATAGCGCTGATATGTCAACGTAACGATATCGCGGATTTGCAATCCGTGCCCACAAAGTTGAGAGTATAAATTGCAAATAAAAAATTAATAGTTTTAAATTATATAAGTTATGAGAAATTGTTTTTTTGATTTTGTTTGTTGGCACGGATTGCAAATCCGCGCTATCGGGGTTTCTAAGCCAAAAATGAAATAATAAAAATATCACTTTATAAGAAAAATGCTCCAAATAATTTTGGAGCATTTTCTTTAAAATTCTTTAGTAACTTTATCAATAGCTTTTATGGTAAAATCTAAATCTTGATAAGTAAGTGCATCAGTTATAAACCAAGTTTCGTAAGCTGATGGAGCAATGTAAATTCCTTCTTTCAACAATCCATGAAAGAATTTTTTAAATTTATCATTATCTCCATTTTTTGCAGTTTCCAAATCAATAACTTGTTTACTGTCAAAATGTACTGATATCATTGAACCAACTCTGTTAATGGTAAATTCAATTTTATTATTGGTTAAAACTTTATGAATACCTTTTTCAAGATAAGCTGTTTTTTCTTCTAGCCGTTTAAAAATATCTAAATCTGAATTTAAAGCTTGCAACATTGCTAATCCTGCAGCCATTGCCAAAGGATTTCCAGACAATGTTCCTGCTTGATAAACTGGTCCAATTGGTGCTAAATAATTCATAATCTCTTCTCTTGCTGCAAAAGCTCCAACTGGCAAACCACCACCAATTACTTTTCCAAAACAAACTATATCTGCTTTTATATTGTATAACTCTTGAACTCCACCTTTAGCAAGTCGAAATCCTGTCATAACTTCATCAAATACTAACAAACATTCGTTATCTGAACAAAGTTTTCTTAAATCTTCTAAAAAACCATTTATTGGAGGAACACAACCCATATTTCCAGCAACTGGTTCTACAATAATGGCAGCAATTTCATTTTTATTTGCCTCAAATAGTGCTTTTACAGATTCTATATTATTGTAATTGGCTAATAATGTGTCTTTGGCTGTTCCATTAGTAACTCCAGGAGAATTTGGGATTCCAAATGTACTTGCTCCGCTTCCGGCTTGTATTAAAAATGAATCAGAATGACCATGATAACAACCTGCAAACTTAATTATTTTGTCTTTTTTTGTAAATCCTCGAGCCAAACGAATAGCACTCATGCAAGCTTCGGTTCCAGAATTTACAAATCTTATTTTATCAATATTTGGCACCATCAAAATTGCCAATTCTGCAATTTTAGTTTCTAATTCGGTTGGCATTCCAAAAGAAGTTCCAAGTTTTGCTCTTTCTGTAATTGCATCAATAACAGGTTGATAAGCGTGACCTAAAATCATTGGTCCCCAAGAATTTATATAATCTATTAATTTATTTCCGTCTTCGTCATAAAGATATGCGCCTTGTGCACTTTTTACAAAAATTGGAGTTCCACCAACACCTTTAAAAGCACGAACTGGAGAATTTACACCACCAGGAATTACTTTTTGGGCATCAATAAATAATTGACTGCTTCTTTTATATAACATTCTTTAAATTTATAAATTATTTTACTTGTAGCATTTGTCCAATAGCTATAGAATTTTCAGAAATTCTATTTTTTTGTTTCAAATCGTCTATTGACATATTGTATCTTTTAGATATTGAATAAAGTGTATCACCTTTTTCAACTTGATGTAGTTCTGAATTTGAAATTACTACTTGCTTTGGTTTTTCAGTTTCTATAACTTTTGTTTCAACATATTCTGTTCCCAAAACTTCGGCATCAAATCTTTGCAATTGATATCTTTCTATAAGTCCAATTAATTTATTTGGATAACCTGGATCAGTTGCATAACCAGCTTTTTTTAAACCTCTTGCCCATGCTTTATAATCGTTTTTTTCTAACTTAAAAAGTGGTTCATACCATTTTCTTCCTATTAAAAATGCTGCATAATCTCGATAAGAATCATAAACATTATTATATTTTCTAAAACATTCTTGAGCTGCATCATCATCGTGTTTCACACTTTCTCCAAGCCAATCTTTATGACATTTTATACCAAAATGATTATTAGCTTGACGACTTAAATCTCCTGTTCCTGCACCAGATTCTAATATTGCTTGAGCCAAGGCAATACTTGCTGGAACGCCATGATTTTTCATATTTAGTTTTGCAACTTCTTTATATTTATCAATATAATTGTTTACAATTTCAGTAGTGACTTTTACTCGTGACGTCGCTTCTAAAACTTCTGATTGATTTTCTTTCTGTTGAGTGTTTACAATTGGTTTATCATCATTTTTTTTTGATTGAACTATTGGTTCTGATGGCTTTGCAATTGGTTTTTTAACAGTTCTTACTACAGGTTTAGATTTGTTAACAGTAGTCTTAGTTGTTCTAACAACAGGTTTATTTGTTCCACAAGAAATGAATAAACACAACATTGAAAATAAAAAAAATTTTTTAATCATTGATTTTTAGTATTGGTAATTTTTTGTTTTTTAACTTTATATTCATTCCATCAATCCCTTGAATTCCGCCTGTGTGAATCATTAGAATTTTAGAGTTTTCTGGAAAATAATTTTTATTTATTAAATCTATAACGCCAAAAACCATCTTTCCGGTATAAATAGGATCAAGTGGAATTTTGTGTTTTCCAAAAAATGAATTAATAAATTCAATTAATTCAATTGAAATTTTTCCGTAACCTTCAAAATGATAATCAGAAATTAATTCCCAATTTTTATTCTTGGCAAATTTACAAATATCTTTTTCTAAAAAATCGCCTTTGAGTGAAGGAAATCCTAAAACTTTTTGTTTAGAAAAAGAACTATTAATAATTCCCGAAATTGTTCCTCCGGTTCCAACCGAACAACAAACAAAGTCATAAATAATATCAGTTTTTGTTAAAATTTCTTCGCAACCTTTAATGGCAAGTTCATTTGTTCCTCCTTCTGGAATTAAATAAAAATCATCAAACTTTGTTTTAAGTATGTTTAAAAAACTATCAGAATCCTTATTTCTATAATCTTCTCTAGATACAAAATCAAAAATCATTCCACATTCTTGAGCAAATTTTAATGTAGGATTTTCATTAATTTTAGATTTCAATTCATCTCCACGAATAATTCCAATTGTTTTATAACCATTTTGTTTTCCTGCAAAAGCAGTTGCAGCAATATGATTAGAAAATGCACCGCCAAAAGTTAATATTGTAGTTTGATTATTGTTTTTAGCTTGAATTAGATTGTATTTTAATTTTCTAAATTTATTTCCAGATACAAATGGATGAATTAAATCTTCTCGCCTTATGAATAATTTGCAAGTTGAATTTGTAATTTCTATTTCTTGAGTTTGAATTTGCAAATTATATTTTTTTACAAAGTTAGTTATCCTAAAAATAATTTCATAAAAAAAGACATTCTTAAATTTGAATGTCTTTTGTAAATTATAATTTTCAAATAATTATTTTACTTTTTCTATAATAATTTTCTGTCCAATGCTTTTTCCGTTAATATCGTTAAGTTTCACTAAATATAGTCCATCACTTAAACCAGAAGTTGAAAACTCATAGGTCGATTTTACTCCTAAATTGATTTTTTTAAAGATTAACTTTCCAGTAATGTCAAACAAACCAACCGATTTAACATCTAATGATTTTGGATTAGAAATAGATAAAAGTTGGTTGGTATTATTTTGAACAATACTAAAATTCATCAAAGCACTATTGTCAATTGATAACGCTGAATTTATAAAAGTAACTTCAAATCTATTTGTATATGTTCCAACAGGAAGATTTATTTCAAAAAAACCATTTTTAATATCATGATAAATTCCAGTTTGTACGTCAAATAAATAAATATTTTCTGATCCTGAAAAATTGATAATATCACCAACATTAATTTTAAATGTTGATGTATCCTCAGCTTTTAATGTAAATGGAACTCTTTTGTTTATATCAAAAGCCAATGTTGTAATTACAAACGGATTAGAATTTCCAGCAATTGAAAAATAAGCATCTGTTGGAGGATTGCTTTCGTAAGAAATTACATCCATTGCAACATCAAAACCATCAGTTGTATTTGGATTAAATGCCAATGTAATTTCTTTAGTTGATTGATTATTTAAAATTGTATGTATTTTAATTTGTGGAACTTGTGCATTAGAAAATTGAGTGTAATCAACACCTGCAACATTTGCAATAGCATCCCAATTTTCGCCATCAACAGAAGAAGAAGTTGAACTATTTTTTTCAAATTCTGAATTATTACCAGAACCTTCTTTTACAAAAGCTCTATAAATATTTTTCATAACTGCATTTCCGTTTGCATATCCTTGAACCATAAATCCTTGACCAATTGGACAAAACATTCTTTTATAAGCAACTCCTGCACCAGCAAAAGTTGTGTTTACAGAACCATCAATGTTATAAGTACTCCACGAAGGATTGTTGTAGGTTCCAGGAGAATTAGCAGTTACTCCATTTGGTGCATAATATCCATAACCGCCAACATAACCTGTTAAATTGTGAGTGTTTGCTGGTTTAATATGTTCCCAGTAATATGCATTTCCGTTGATTACTTGAGTTGGACCACCAATAAAATTATATATTCCAGTTGTGTAATTTACAGTGTAACCACTATTTTCTAATAAAAAATAATTCAAATTAATTGCCGATGGATATGGATTTCCTGTCAAAGTACTGTTTGGATATTGAGTTCCTAAAGTTGGAGCAAGAACTGGAATTGAAATTATTCCATCATTCGGTTTTCCTCTAAAATCATATCTCTGATTATCATTTATGCCACCTGCGCCAATTGGATTATTAAATGATGCCTCGCCAATTCCAGGAGTATTATCGTCACCAGTAACGCCTTTCATTGTAAAACCCAATCCAGAATTTACAGTTCCTGTTGGACCAACATAAGACCATTGAGAATAATCTGACGAAGTTGAGTATTTGTATATCCAAGCGGCAGAAATTGTTAAACCTGCATTGGTTGTAAAACCATTATAACTACTAGTAATATAATTTGGAACATCAAATCCAGTTACAGATGTAGGTCTTCTAATTATAGGATTCAATGAAAAAACATTGTTACCAGCAGCTACTGCACCAACTCCAACTGGAGAACACCAATAATTATATCCATAATTATTAGAAGTTCCGTCTTGAAAAACTGATAAATGACCTGTGCCTTTGTTGCTTCCATTTGCAACTGTTCCGCCTTGTAGTAATTGACCTTCATTTCTAAGATAGAAATTACTTGGTACAAGATTTACATCAACATCACCTTGCAACTCAACATCATTGGTAACATAAACCAAAGAACCTTTATTGAATATATAACTATTATCCTTTATAAAAAGCTGTCCATTTGCATTAAATGACAAAATTAAAGTCATAAAGTACACTAATAAAACAAGAAACTTCTTCATAATCATTGATTTAAAGTTTAAAGATAAAAAAAAATATTTAAAATAAAATAAAATAAATAAAAAAATATATAAGTCAATATTCAATTTTAAAGGTCATTTGTTGTTTTTATTGATTTAATTAATCATAAGAAAACTCTGTAAACAAAACTCTACACTGAACTTTAAAGTTTTTATTAAAAAAAAAAACAGTATTTATATTTAATTTTATCTAAATTTGGTTAAATTAAAATATTAAAATGGTTAAATTATTACTAAATGTATTATTTAATAAAGGTAAATTAAAAATAATTTTAATTCTAATAATTTTTATTTTAACTCCTTTAATATCTTTTGCTCAAGGAACGACTTGCGCAACCGCAACACCAATAACTATAAATGGTGCGTGTGCAACTGGAACAATTTCTGACACCACTCAAGACTTACCAAATATTGGAACTTGCTCTGGAACTTTTAGGAGTGAAGGTTGGTATACCTTTAATGTGACTGGTGGTCCATTGAACCTTAATATTTCTGGAACTATGGGCGCTAATAATAGAGATTTATTTTTAGAATTAATCTCTTCATCAAACAATACTTGTACTGGAACTTTAAATCAAATTGCTTGTGCAAACTCATTTAATACAAATCCTCAAACAGAAGTAATAAACACAACGTTAAGTAATGGTACATATTTCATAAAAGTAGTAAATGTTGGTTCAAATGCTAGTATGAGTTTAACAAGTCTTTGTGTTACATCAAATACTGGACCACCAAATGCAACTTGTGCTACAGCAACTACTTTACCATGTGCAACTTCAAATTTAGCAGGTACAACTGTAGGAACTTCTAGCATAATAAATGGTACAGCTTGTAGCATGGGTGATTATGGAGTTTGGTACACTTTTGTTGGCGATGGAAACAACACAACAATTAGTTCAACAGCAGCTTTTGATCATGAAATGTCTGTTTCAAGCGGAAGTTGTGGAAGTTTTACTAGT
>NZ_JAYVFH010000301.1:0-2503 GCF_043773265.1 Flavobacterium sp.
GCCAAGCAGTTACGACTAGCAATTTGTAAAAACAACTCTAACAAAGCAATCGGATTAATAGATTTATTTGACTTTGATGCAAGAAACAATCGTGCAGGAATAGGAATTGTAATTCACAACGAAACCAATAGAAATACCGGAATAGGCAAGGAGTCATTGCAATTATTAATAAATTATAGTTTTAATAAATTACAATTACGTCAACTTTTTGCAAATATTGGAACCAATAACGAGGCAAGTTTAAAGCTTTTTACTACATTTGGTTTTGAAAAAATAGGCATAAAAAAAGATTGGAATTTAATAGACAATAAATACCAAGACGAAGCCATTTTTCAGTTAATCAATCATCAACATTAAATTATTTTTACCTTGAATAAGAAAATAAAACTCCTATTAGGCATTGGATTTGCACTTTTTTTAATTGCATCAACTGTTATTTATTTTAAGTTTTTTGCCAGTAACACCAATTTAAATAAAGAAGAAGTTTATGTAACCATTCCAACCAATTCTAATTATGAAGAGGCAAAAAAAATAATCTCGCCATTTATAGAAAATATTGGCGAATTTGAGTTAATGGCATCGCTTCGCAAGTATGATAAAAACGTAAAATCTGGAAGATTTTTAATAAAAAAAGGAATGGGAAATTTTGCTCTTGTAGCAACTTTAAGAAAAAATGTTCCAGTAAATTTAGCATTTAACAATCAAGAACGATTGCAAAATCTTTGTGCAAGAGTAAGTTCTCAAATAGAACCAGATACAACTAAATTAATTGCAGCTTTTACTGATGCTACATTTTTAAAAGAAAATCAGTTCAATAAAGACAATGTGTTTTCTATATTTATTCCAAATTCCTATGAATTTTATTGGAATGTTTCTGCAGAGAAATTTAGAGATAAAATGCTTTCAGAATACAAGAAATTCTGGACAAAAGAACGATTAATAAAAGCCAAACAATTAAATATGACACCAGTTGAGGTAATTACTTTGGCATCAATTGTTCATAAAGAAACTGTAAAAGCAGACGAACGTCCAAAAGTTGCAAAGGTTTATCTTAACAGATTAGAACAAGGAATGCCATTACAGGCAGATCCAACAGTTATATATTCTTTAAAATTGCGCGACAATAATTTTGACCAAGTTATAAAACGAGTTTTGTATGATGATTTATTAATTGCTTCGCCATACAATACGTATGTAAATATTGGTTTGCCTCCAGGACCAATTGCAATGCCAGATATTTCTGCAATAGACGCTGTTTTATCTCCAGACAATAATGATTATATTTATTTCTGCGCAAGCATAGAACGTTTTGGTTATCATGAGTTTGCTTCAACTTATGCACAACATCAATTAAATGCAGCAAAATATAGTAAGTGGTTGAATGAGCAAGGAACTAAAAGGTAAAAACTATTTTTATTTTACATTTAAAATAGTTTTATATTTGTTTAAATAAATTTCAAATGTTATGAGTACAATTGAATTAAAAAAAGAACTTCATCAAATTATAGATAATAGTGATGCCAATTTTGTTAAGAATTTTTACAAAATAGCTAAAGAGTATATACAAAAATCTGAAAACTCTAAAATGATTGAAGAATCTGAAAAGGATATTAAAGAAGGCAATATTCACAGTTTATCAGATGTGAAAGCGATGGTTAAAAATTGGAAATAGTTATTAAACCAACTTTTTTAACTTCTAGAGCAGTTAAAGATTTAAAAAAAACTTATAAATTTAACTCACAACTATATAACGTAGCTTTAGCTTCACAAATCATTAACTCAATTCTAACTACTATTGAAATTTTAGAAAATCCAGTTTATGATTTTACTAAAATTGGAAGTGTTGATGAAGAATTTACTCATTTAAAGCGAAGTTATAGAAAACTAATTGAAGGTCATTATAAGATAACTTATAGAGAAGGAACTAATAAAATTTACGTTAATAGAATTTTCGATACAAGACAAAATCCAAATAAGAACAAATAACTATTCAATAAAATGTCTAAATATTTTAAAGTATTGTTTTTGTTTACAATTTTAAATCCAATCTCAGGATTTTCACAATCAGCATTAAATTCTTTTTTAAAACCATCAGATACTTTAAATAAACCAAGAGTAAAAATCATTGTAATTTCTGAAACTGTAATTGGAGCAACTGCATTAATTGGTCTAAACCAACTTTGGTATGCAGATTATCCAAAATCCAATTTTCAAACAATAAATGACAACAGTCAATGGTTGCAAATGGATAAAATGGGACACATTTTTTCATCGTATCATTTAGGAAGTTTTGGAACAAATGCTTTAAAATGGTCTGGAGCAAATAAAAAAAGTCAGTTACTTTATGGTGCAACTTTAGGATTTGCATTTTTAACAACCGTAGAAATTTTTGACGGATTTTCATCAGAATGGGGATTTTCTCTTGGCGATGTAGCTGCAAATGCTGGCGGAACAGCATTATTCGTCTCACAAGAATTACTTTGGAACGAACAAAGAGTTGTAC
>NZ_JAYVFH010000302.1:0-3408 GCF_043773265.1 Flavobacterium sp.
AATTCGTGCTAATTCGTGAAATTCGTGTCTATTTTTTTAAAATTTATAACAAAAAAACAATCCGAAGGATTAAATTAGTGAAATCTAAACCCAAAAAATTCGTGAGAATTCGTGAAATTCGTGTCTATTTTTTTCTAGAATTCATTTAAAAAATCCAAAAAATTAAATTAGTGAAATCTTATATCATAAAAAATTCTTAACAATTCGTGAAACCTGTCTGCCGACACGCAGATTTGTGTATAAAAATCATCAAACCCAAAATCTACAAATTTTAACTAAATTTGCATTTCTAAAAAATCATAAAATGGCATTACCAACAATAAACCCAACGCAAACTAAAGCTTGGCAAGAATTACAAAACCATTACCAATCAATGCAAAACAATTCTATTAAAGAAATGTTTCAAGATGATACAACTAGAGCCGAAAAATTTCACATACAATGGAACGATTTTTTAGTAGATTATTCTAAAAACAACATCAATCAAACAACACTAAATTTATTACTAAAACTCGCAGAAGAAGTGCATCTTAAAGAAGCAATTGCACAACAATTTTCTGGAGAATCAATCAATCAAACAGAGAATAGAGCAGTACTTCACACCGCATTAAGAGCATCAGAAAATGATACTGTTTTAGTAGACAACAAAAATATAATTCCAGACGTTTATCAAGTAAAAAAAGAAATAGAAATTTTTACCAATCAAATACTTTCTGGAGAAAAAAAAGGATATACCAATAAACCATTTACCGATGTTGTAAATATAGGAATTGGAGGTTCAGATTTGGGTCCAGCAATGGTTGTAGAAGCATTACAATTCTATAAAAATCATTTAAATCTGCATTTCGTTTCCAATATAGATGGCGATCATGTAAACGAAATAATAAAAAAACTAAATCCAGAAACAACACTATTTGTAATTGTTTCTAAAACCTTTACAACACAAGAAACATTAACCAATTCAGAAACCATTAGAACTTGGTTTTTAAAATCGGCAACACAATTAGACGTTGCCAAACATTTTGTTGCAGTATCAACCAATTTAGAAAAAGTAACCAACTTTGGTATTGATAAAAATAATATTTTTCCAATGTGGGATTGGGTTGGAGGACGATTTTCACTTTGGTCGGCCGTTGGTTTATCAATAAGTTTAGCAGTAGGATTTGATAATTTCAACAAATTATTAAAAGGAGCAAACCAAATGGACGAACATTTTAAAAACGAATCGTTCAACAAAAATATTCCAGTACTACTTGCTTTAATTAGCGTTTGGTACAATAATTTTTTTGGTGCTCAAAGCGAAGCTTTAATTCCATACACACAATATTTACAAAAATTAGCGCCATACTTGCAACAAGGAATTATGGAAAGCAACGGAAAAAGCATTGATCGTGATGGCAAACCAGTAAATTATCAAACAGGAACTATAATTTGGGGCGAACCAGGAACCAATTCACAACACGCATTTTTTCAATTAATTCATCAAGGCACAAAATTAATTCCTACCGATTTTATTGGATTTGTAAAACCACTTTATGGCAATCAAGATCATCACAATAAATTAATGTCCAATTTTTTTGCCCAAACAGAAGCATTATTAAACGGAAAAAGTGCCGAACAAGTTCAACTAGAATTTGATACACAAAACCTAGAAAAATCTAAAGCCGAATTTTTAAAACCTTTTAAAGTTTTTGAAGGAAATAAACCAACAAATACGTTGTTAATTCAAAAATTAACACCAGAAACACTTGGTTCACTAGTTGCAATGTATGAACATAAAATATTTGTACAAGGAATTATTTGGAATATTTTTAGTTACGATCAATGGGGTGTAGAATTAGGAAAACAATTAGCCAACTCTATTCTTTCAGAAATTGAAAATAAATCTATTAATAAACACGATAGTTCTACTAATTTTCTTTTAAATCATTTTTTAAAATAATAGATAAACAAATCTTATAATTTAAACCTTAATTTGTAACTAAATTAAGGTTTTTTTGTATTAAGTGTTAATATATAAAGATTTCTTAAAAATATTCTGAATTTTGTTTAATCTATTGATAATTAATCAAAGTATTATTCTTTGTTAACACTAGCTTAACATTAAATAGGATATAATAACGGATTTTTGCATTAAAATTTTAACAAAATATCAAATGAAGAATTTTAAGAAATGGGCATTCACTGGATTACTGCTTATTGTAGTATCTACAGTATTTTCTCAAGGAAAAGTTTCTGGTACAATTACAGATTCAGATTTAAATGCATCGCTTCCTGGAGCAAATGTTTCTGTTAAAGGAACAAAAACAGCAGTAGTTACAGACATAGATGGAAAATTCACTATAAGTGTACCTTCAACTTCTGGTCAGTTAGTAATATCTTATGTAGGATTTGATTCTAAAACAGTAAATTTTAACGTTGCTGCTGGAAAAACTTCAGATTTAGGTGCAATTGTATTATCATCTAACAACAATCAACTAGACGAAATTGTAATTAAAAGTACAGTTTTAGACATTGCTAAAGATAGAAAAACGCCTGTGGCAGTTTCTACAATTAAAGCAGCAGAAATAAGAGACAAATTAGGTAATCAAGAATTTCCAGAAATTTTAGTAAATACACCATCTGTATATGCAACTAAATCTGGTGGAGGTTTTGGAGATTCAAGAATTAATATTCGTGGTTTTGACCAAAGAAATATTGCAGTAATGATAAATGGAGTTCCTGTAAACGATATGGAAAACGGTGCAGTTTTTTGGAGCAATTGGGCAGGTTTGTCTGATGTAACTTCATACATGCAAGTACAAAGAGGTTTAGGTTCTTCTAAACTAGCTATTTCTTCAGTTGGTGGAACTATTAACGTTATTACTAAATCATCAGACGTAAAAGAAGGTGGAACAATTGCTGCAAGTGTTGCTAACAATGATTACATTAAAAATCAAATTTCTTATAATACTGGTAAAATGAAAAGTGGATTTTCTACATCTATTTTATTAAGTCAAACAAGAGGTGATGGTTATGTAGACGGAACTAAATTTGCTGCAGCCAATTATTATTTAGCATTTGGATACGAAGTAAATAAAAAACACGACTTACAATTTACTTTTACTGGTGCGCCTCAATACCACAATCAAAGATCTAATGCGCCAACTATTAACCAATACATTAAATATGGTCAAGGTGGCGAACCTAACAGACAATACAATTCTGATTGGGGATTTTTAAATGGTCAAGAATACAGTTTTAGAACCAATTACTATCACAAACCTGTTATGTCTTTAAATTGGGATTATAAAATATCTGATAAAACTAAAGTTTCTACCGTAGTTTATGGTTCTTGGGGAAGAGGTGGCGGATCTAATGGTGCAGGAGCAATTAGAGGAAACAGATTTTTTGGAGACAATTTAAGAA
>NZ_JAYVFH010000303.1:0-3018 GCF_043773265.1 Flavobacterium sp.
ATGCAGGAAGATTTATCATTCCGCTTTCTCCTAAATCTGATGTTTGAAACGGCGAATGGCATAATGAATAGGGTATCGGACTTGTATGCAGTACATTGACCAGAAAATTATTGAGGTATTCGCTCCAAGCAATTCCAACGGTTGCTGCTCCAACAGCATATTCAAGAATTAAATCCCAACCAATTATCCAAGCTAAAAGCTCGCCCATTGTGGCGTAAGTATAAGTGTAAGCACTTCCAGAAATTGGAATAGATGACGATAATTCTGCATAACACAATCCTGCTAAAGCACAACCTATTGCTGCTACAATAAAACCAATTGTTACTGATGGTCCAGCATTTTGTGCAGCTGCTGTTGCTGTTCTAACAAATAATCCAGCTCCAATAATTGCTCCAATACCAAGTGCAACAAGTGACCAAGCAGTTAATGTTCTTTTTAATCCTTTTTCTGAATCACTAGCTTCTAATAATAATTTAGTAATTGATTTTCTTTTCCAAATAGACATAATGTATCTTTTTTTAATAATCTGTTCAAATATACTTTTTTTGTTTAATATTTCACAAATATTTGTAAATTCTATGATTTAAAACCAAAATCCTACACCAAACCATACAAAACCTTTGGGTAATTCTGGCGACCAAGAATATTTTATTTCTATTGGTCCAATTCTAGATTCTAAACCATAACCAATTGCATAACCAGAATATTGTGGTGTGGCAATCCAATTTCCTGTAGAAAATAAATTCTCTTCTACATTGGCAAAATTGGCAGCAAAATTTAAATGATTTTTTTTGTAAAATTCTAAATCTACTGTACCACAAGCTTTTATGTAACTGTTGCCTGCAATAGAGACAAAATCATATCCGTAAAATGGTTTAAAATTATTTATTGCATTGAAACCGTAACCACCAAGAACAAAATCTTGAAAAGAAACGCTTTTTTCTCCAAAGGCAAATCCTGCTTCTGATTGTAATTTAAATGTTACTTTTTTATAAATTGTTTTAGCAATTCCAATGTCTCCTTTTACTACAGAATATCTATTAAAATTGCCAGAAAAATTACTTGAATATAAATACGATTGTATATCGCCATTAAAAAACCATCCGTTTTTAGGGAAATATTTATTATCGAACGAATCGTATTTTAAATAGCCAAAAACGCTTGCATAATCACTATTTTCAAATGTAGATGAAACTTCGCCAAGAGTTTTAGAATTTATTTTTAAGTGTTTTAACTCAACTCCTGCACCAACTAAAAATTTTTGTTTAAAGATGGTTTGTACATAAGCTTGATTTGTAAAATCTGAAAAATCTATGTTTAATGTATTAATTCCTAATTGTGTAAACAATTCGCCATCATTAAAATCTGTTGCAACGTTTCTATTAAATTGATTGTATCTAGATTTAAAGCCAAAGCTAAAATAAAATCCGTTATCGATATAATAATCTAAATTGTATCTAAAATTATCGCCTAGTATTAAATCTAATGATAAAACATCGTTTTTAAATAATGATTTTTTTTGAGTAAGATTAGTTAAAACGGCGCTTTTATACAATCCATCATAATGCAAAGAAAATTTTAAAAAGGTTTTATTTTTACTTTCTATTAAATTTAAATTTAATTCGTCTGATGTGTTTGATTTATTTATCTTAAAATTTATTGTGCTAAAGTTACCCGATGCATTTAATTTATTTATTCCTTTTTCTAGTTGATTGTAACCAATTTTTGTGTTGGGTTTAAAACCTAATTGTCCTATTACGTAAGCTCTGGTGTAATTTTTTAATGCATTAATTTCTATTCTATCTATATATACACTGTCTTTAATGTATTTTAGACTTTGTTTTACGTATTTATTGTTTTTAACGATTAGCTTTTTTAAATCTTCATATACTACAAATGTGGCTTCTTCGCCTTTTTTTATAATTTCTTTGCCTTTATCAAATGATATGACTGAATAGTTTTGAACATCTGGTTTTATGTAAATATCTGTTCGTTTTATTTTTTCATCCATTCCGTTTATCATTTGAAAATTAGATATTTGAACTAATATTCTTGTTGCTTCTTTTAAGGAATTTCTATCTTTTAAATCGTCTTGAACATCTACACCAATTATAATGTCTGCGCCTAGTTTTTTTACTTCGTCTATTGGATAATTATTAATAACTCCGCCATCAACTAGTAGTTTTCCATCAATTTCTACTGGTGAAAAAAGTGTTGGAAAAGAGGAACTTGCCAGCAATGCATGTGGTAAATAACCTTTATTTAAAAGGACTTCTTTACCAGTTTCTACATCTGTTGCCATGAAAAGAAATGGTATTGGTAATTTATTAAAATCTCTTACATGGCGTACATTGTGTGTGAGTTTTGCAAGTAAATTATAATTATACAATCCTTTTGATAATGCAATTGGTACTCCTATACTAAATTTATTAAATGGTAGTGAAATGGCATACATTTCGTCGTTTCGTTTTTCGAAAAAACTTTTGGATGTTCTTGGTATATAATCTTGTAAAAGCTCGTCAAAGTTGGTTGATGTGAATATAGAATCTAGTTGTTTTGCATTATAACCTGTTGCGTACAAACCGCCAACTATTGCGCCCATACTTGTGCCGCCAATGTAATCTATTTTTATTCCTGCTTCTTCTAGCACTTTTAAAACGCCAATGTGTGCAAATCCTTTTGCGCCACCACCAGTTAATACTAAACCAATTTTTTTTCTAGAAATTGTGTCTTGTGAGAAGGAGTTTTGAGAGAATAGAAAAAAGAATATAGAAATTAGAATTATTGTTATGCGTTGTGTGTTGTGTGTTATGCGTTTTTGCAAAAGACAAAAATTATTTAGCCCTGAATGAAATGAAAATCTTTTTTCTTTCTTTTTTTGAAAGAAAAAAATTGTAATGGAATGCAGGAAAATGGTAGATAAAAATGCCCAAGCCATTCGCTTCTAATTTTGGTTATTGATTTTATGGTAAAAGTCGGTTATTTTTTTGGCTTTTGATACTCCAACAACATCAGAAA
>NZ_JAYVFH010000304.1:0-2868 GCF_043773265.1 Flavobacterium sp.
CCAAATGATTTAGAAATTCCGCTAGCCATTTTGGTTGATGGTAAAAGTGCCTCAGCATCAGAAATTGTTGCTGGCGCTTTACAAGATTTAGACAGAGCAGTAATTGTTGGCAGCAGAAGTTTTGGAAAAGGTTTGGTGCAACGACCAATTGATATGACTTATGGAACGCAAGTAAAAGTTACAATTTCTAGATATTTTACACCATCAGGAAGATGCATTCAAGCATTAGATTATTGGCATAAAGACAAAGATGGAAAAGCAACTAGAACTGATGCTTCTAAATATACAGCGTTTAAAACTAAAAAAGGAAGAACAGTTTATGATGGTGGCGGCATTCAACCAGATATTGAACTTGCAGAAACCAAACTAAGCACCATTGCCGAAGTACTTCAAAAAAATGATGGCGTTTTTAATTATGTAACGTATTATTATTTTAAAAATCCAACGCTTGGCGATAAAATTCCAACGTTAACTGATGCCGATTTTTCTGATTTTAAATCGTTCTTAAAAAGAGAAAAATTTACTTTTGATACAGAAACTGAGCTGGCTTTAAAAAACACATTAGAAAAAGCTAAAAAAGAAAAAATAGACGAAAGTATTAGTACAGAATACAATCAATTATTGGCAGCTTTACAAAAAAGTGAAGAATCATTATTAGATAAAAATCAGAAAGAAATTAAGAAATTAATGCTAGATGAAATTATAAAACGATACCAATATAAAGAAGGATTGTATCAATATTATACTAAAAACAACTTTGAAATTGGCAAGGCAAAAGAAATTTTGGCAAACACATCAGAGTATTCTAAAATTTTACAATAATGTTGGTTCGTTTCTTAAAAATACTTCCGTTTTTATTATTTTTCGGAATTCTTCATGCGCAAGAAGAAGTTGTATATTCTGTTTATTTTGAATTTGATAAATTTTCATTAGACGAAAAACAAGGCAAAGAAGTAATTGCTTTTATAAAAAATGCCGATTCCACAAGAATAGAATCCATTCAAATATTTGGTTATACTGATGATGTTGGTAAAGATGCCTACAATTTTAAACTGTCTACCAACAGAGCCAATACTATACAAAATAAACTTATTGAAAGTGGCATAAAAAATAAAATTATAGTAACCATAGAAGGTAAAGGAAGAGTTTTAATTGAAGATGATATTGTAGAAAATTTACCCGAAAAACGCTCTAAAAATCGTAGAGTTGACGTTGTTGTAAATTTAAAAGAACTACCCAAACTAGAGTTGCCCGGTTTTTATAATATGATTCAAAAAAATCATAAAGTTGGCGATCATGTGTATCTAGAAAACATACTTTTTGAAAAAGGAAGCAGCAAGTTAACCTTAAAAGCCAAAACAGAATTAGACAAAGTTGCTTTGTTGTTGTTGCGATACAAAACCATAGAATTCGAAGTGCAAGGACACGTGTGTTGTACGCCAAGAAATCAAAAAGAAGCCATTGATAAAGATACTAAGAAACGTCAACTTTCTATTAATAGAGCACAATCTGTCTATAAATATTTAGCTTTTAGAAGAGTTCCTAAAAACAGAATGAAATTTAAAGGTTACGGAAACACTGTGCCACTTGGCAAAGATCCAGAATATGATAGACGAGTTGAGTTGGTTATTAGTAAGATTTAAAGATGAAAAAAATTATTTATAAAAACTAAATAAATCATATAAGTTTGCTTCAATCAACTTACATTTAATTATTAAACTTTATAATATGAAAAATAAAATTATATGTACAATTCTTTTACTAATAATTTTTTCTTGTTCAAAAAATGAGCAAGATGAATTAGTAAATACAAATCCACATAATCTTCAAGATTTAGGGTTGTCAGCATCAAATAATATTTATCCATTTTGGCCAGATACTTTTCAATATTTAGGAAGTAATCAATGGTACGATTATAGAATTGGTGACACATTAGTTGTAAGAAGAAGAGACGAAGTAACTGAAGATTCTGGTGATGAAATTGAATACAGATTTCTTGTAAAAACAAATGAATGGATAAAACCATTAAATGTTAGAAGAATTAGATACGAAGCAACAATTAATGTTGATGCTCAAGGTAATCAAATAATTAATCCAGATAGTGGTTTAAAATTTGACAAATCAATTGTTAATTTTCGACTTCAACAATATATAGAAAATCAAGTTTTAGCATGCGAAATCGAAACTCAAAATGGAAGTTATGGGTTAAATTATACTTTAATTGATAAAATGTGGGTAAAACTTAATGATTAAATATAACCAAAAGATATATAAAAGCGATTTAATAATTTTAAATCGCTTTTCTTTTGTTAACGAATTACATCTATTACCAACTCTAGTTTGACTAAATTGGAATTTAAATCATCACGAAACTTTTAGATAAACTTAGTTTTGTAATTATTAGCTCAGTCTTTAATAGATACATTTGAATAAAAAATCGCCAATTCACAAAAAGTTTACGCTTAAATCTATCAAAAAAATTAAAATCATCGAACAAAAAGATAAATTATTCAAACATTTTGAAAAGTACATCAAATTAAATGATGAACTAAAAGTTGCATTAATTGACAAAATAACTTTTGTTTCTTTTAAAAAAGGCGACTTAGTTCACAACGCAAATAAAATATGTACAAAATCGTATTTTATACAAAAAGGATTGTTTCGCACTTATTTTATTAAAGACGGAAAAGAAATTAGCGAATACTTTCCGGCAGAAGAAGAATGGAGTAATTCGCCCAGAAGTTTTAGAACAAGAGCATTAGATATTTACTACATTGATGCTATAGAAGATACAGATACTTTGTGTTTGGATGTAAAAGATTTAATGTATTTATTTGAAAATTTTCCAGAAATGGAACGTTATGCTAG